>NZ_JAALEH010000027.1:0-69005 GCF_011058195.1 Rhodococcus sp. 14C212
CGTTGCTTGACTTTCCGGGCATCGGACTCCTCCCCGGAACCGGTCTTCTTCCCTGCCATTCGTCAATGATCAAGCAGCACGGCGCGAATCACGTGCAACGACACGCCCTATTACCGAAAGATCTTTATCATCAACCTCGTCGTTGTTGTCCGCGACTACCGCTGGAAGCGCAAGGACCGACTTCGACTCAGCACAGGCAGTGCCCGGTCGGTCTCGCTGCGCGTGAAAGCGCGACGCCGCCGACACCGCTTTCGAGTACGACGTGCACAACGAGGGCGCCGAACCGATTTTCGATGTCGTACTGTGGTCGTTCGCCCCGGACGGATCGCGGCAGACGTTCGCCGTGAACGGCGGTGTCGATCATCGGACCTGGCACGTCATTCCTGCCCACCAGTCGAAGAAGGCCGACGCCACGAGCGGCGCCACGAGCGTCGACGACCCCGCGATCAGTTCCCTTGTCTCCGCCTCTTGCGCGATTCGGGCGGTCAGCATTGGGGCCGCATCGGTCGGCGCGAACCGTTCCGGATCGAGGCACCCGCATCCCGACTACCGGGACCCACAGCGCCGCTCCTACCGACTCGGCGCAGCCACCCTGCGCCCGAACGGATAACCGCCCGAGAGCCCCCAACCCGGGCGACCCCGTCACAGCCGCTACCCGGTCGCCCGCAGGGGAACTCGGTCAACTCCGCGTCCGCCCAGGACGCGGCCGTACCCGATCCGCAGGTACGAGACCGGGCGGTGACGGGCAGATCAGGACGACGACGCTACTGTGACGATCACGCACCGCCCATCGAGTTCGATACCGCTCTACTCCCCGCGCGCTCAACCCGCAGTTGCCAGAAAATCCAGAACCCGCCGCCACGCATCATCACACTCGTTCACGAACTCCCCATGCCGGCGGTCGAAGAAGGAGTGTGGCGTACCGGGATACGTGACGAATTCGTGGTCGACGCCGTGGCGCGACAACGCCGCGTCGAAGCGGTCGATCATCTCAGGTGTGATACTCGGATCCGCTCCGCCGAACAGAGCAAGAATCGGCCCGGACATGTCGGCTGCTCGGTCCTCCGGCGACGGAAAAACTCCGAGACGAGTGCCGTCCAGCCCACCGTAGAACGCCACTGCACCGTCGATCGCCAACTGTGGAGTCGCCGTGCCGAGGTACGACTGCGACCCGCCAAAACAGAATCCGACAGTGACCACGCGGCGAGCACCCAGCGTCGACCTCAGATGGTCGACGGCCGCCGCGACATCCGTCTGGACCTGTTCGGGTGTGGTGCGCCCGATGTGACTCATGAAATCGAAGTCCTCGCCGCGCTCCCCCGTACCCGCGGTCCTACCGAAGTAGTCGATGGCGACAGCGTGGTGCCCGACCGAGGCGAACCGAACCGTCAATTGCCGGTAGTACTCGAACAGTCCTCGGACATCCGGCAGCACCACGACCGCGGTCTCGACCGCCGACTGTGCACGGGATACGAATGCGCGGAAGCGTCCGTCGCCTTCGCCCAGAATCAGATCGTAGGACTCGACATCAGAGATACCGGACGTAACGCCGTCGGGGATGGCCGGAGGAATCGCGGTAGGATCGAAACACATAAGACACTATTATATATAGATAGGAGCGAGGCGGCAGCATTGACCAGGCTCATCGAAAGTGGATCTGGCGCGCATTTCGCGGTTCTGTTGTGAGGCTTCGTCATACGGTGTGGATGACGCGTTTACGGAACAGCGAAGGAGCCAAGACGGTTCGCCGTCGCGGCTGACGGCGCTCATCCAGGCGGCGCGGTCACCTCCACGGCGATCGGTCATGACCTCGGCGGAGTCCCGGACCAAGCCTCCAGTGGCAGCCGGGGCGGGACTGCGTTCCCGAGCCCGTCTGGGGCGATTTCCATGGTAAGACGGGCGGCGTCGGTGCACCCGGCATTCAGACGTTCGTGATGAGAGGGTGTGAACTCGTCCGGCGAGACTGACACGGGATCGTGTCTTGCTCAGCAGATCCTCGACCTCGGTGGCCCGGGCGAACCGACGCACCACTCTGAGGTCGAGCGAGAGTGCGCCCGATCGCCGACAAGGACACTGTGTGCGCCCGCAAGTGCTGCCCCGCGGAATACCGTTCGCGGGTGCGCATCACGAGAGGCAGTTCGGATCCCACCTCAGGCTCGGGTGGTTGCAAGGCGGGGGTCTCGAGGTCGGTGTCGGCGGCGGGCGGGCATTCCGGATGAGCGCCATCAGCTTCGCGGTGACCTACAAGCACCAGGTAGTGCCCCACATTGCGCCCGTTGCCCTTGCACCACCAAGCGCCGCCACGCCCAGCAGCAGGAGTATTCGTGGAGCGAACGCTCCGACGTTCAAACGGATACCACTGTCATCCGTCGAGCCCTGCGATCCCGCTCCCATTGGGGAGGATTACCGGCTTTATCTCGGTCAGACCCTGCATCCCCCGGAGAGCATCGGTGACCTTTTCGAGTCCGAATCGATTGGACAGCATGCGATCGAAATCGAACTTGTCCTGGGTTGCACTCATGAACTGAAGCGCACGCCAGTATTCTGCCTCCGATGCCGAGAATGACCCGATGACATTGATATTGCCGCGGGTGATTGCGGTCGGCTCGAACTCCACGGTGTGGGGTCCGACCTGGCCGGCGACGAGAAATCGTCCACCTCGACGCGTCATTGCCAACCCCTCACCGAATGCGGTCCGGGCACCGGAGAACTCCATCACGACCTCTGCCCCGGCACCCTCGGTGAGCTCCTTGATCGCCTCTACCCGCGCCTCGGGGTCGGGGTGCCCCGAAACGGAGATGGTGTCCGTCGCTCCCCATGCTCGCGCCAGCTCCAGCCGATCGGCGGGATCTCCGATCACGATGACCCGGGTAGCGCCCAGATGCGAGGCCACCGCAGTCGCGAACAGGCCGAGCGGACCGGCGCCTTGGATCACCACGGTCTGCCAGGACTGCAGCGGACCGAGCTGATCGAATGCCTTGATCACCGTGCGGAGCGCGCAGCTCGACGCCGACGCCCATTCGGACTTCACATTTGCCGGGATCTTGATCTTGCGCGAGGTGGGATAGACGTAGCAGTAGTCTGCGAATCCCCCGACGAGGTAGGGGAACCTCTCGCAGTTGACTCCATAATTGCTGCGGTTTGGACACAGGTTCGGCTGGTTTGCGACGGTACAGTGATAGCAGCTGCCGCACCGTCCCTGGGTGAACACGATCCGGTCACCCGGCACAAGTGGGGCTCCGACAACGTCGGTGGTGCCATCCGGGCCCAGCGCCACCACGGTGCCGGCCATCTCGTGGCCCGGAATGATCGGCAGTTCCAGTGGCCGGATCGCAGACAGCGAGCCGTCCCACAGGTGAACGTCGCTGCCGCACACCGTTGCCGCGTCGATCCTGACCAATACTGCTCCGGCTTCGAGTTCGGGGACGGCGACCTCCCGCACCTCGAGTGGTTCGTTGAAGGCCGTCACCACTGCGGCCCGTGCGGTCCGGGGAACCTCGAGGTTCGTCGTCATCGCGCTGCCCCTTCCAGATTGTCGTGTTCCACCGGATGCGCGATCACGGCGGTGAGGTCGAAGCAGTCCTTCTCAACCTCGGCGAAGGTCTGGCTCACCCGGGGGTCGTGGCCGGGGATCACCACCGTTCCCTTGCGGCCGTTCAGGTTCCGAATCTGCTCGTAACCGGCGAACATGTCCTCGAGATTGTGGAACATGGCGAACGGACGGTCGGTCTCGTACTCCTCGGCGAAGTGGGCGGCGTCCGAAGCCAGCACCACCTTCCCCGAGGTCGCCGATATCTCGACGAGCATCTGCCCGGGGGTGTGCCCGCCGATCGTCCACGCCTCGATGCCCGGCAACACTTCAGTGCGGGTGTCGACGAAGTGGAATCGTCCGTCCCGAGCGAAGTTCTGGATCATCGTACGTTCCTCTTCCTCGACCACCCAGCAGGTCGGGAACCGGTTCGCGTAGGGCCCGGTTATCCAGTCGAACTCCGTACGAGCAAGGGTGAACTCGGCGTTCGGAAAGAGGCCGATGTTCCCGACGTGGTCGTAATGGGCGTGCGAGATCACGACGTGGTCGACCTCGCCCGCGGCGACACCCATCCGGGAGAGCAGCGCGAGGGGATTGGTACCGACGTACCGACCCTTCCGCGCGGCGCGGTCGGTGTCGTACCCGCAGTCGACAAGAACGGTCTTGTTGCCGCTCTTCAGCAGCCAGAAGGACCAGTCCACGTGCTGTTCGGAATCCGGCTGCCCGGACAGGTGGTGGCCGTAGAAGTACGAGGAACGCTTGCCGACGCTCCGGGCGTAGCGAAGCGCGTGAACCGAATACTGGTCGGACATGGCTACCTCCCTACTTGACCGGCCACTGGATGTGGACCGGCTCGAGGAACTCTCGGATTCCCGCCTCGCCGAACTCCCGCCCGATGCCGCTGTTCTTCCAGCCACCGTTCGGGGCGTCCGGCCGCTTCGGACCGCCGCCGTTGATCGACACCTGCCCGACGTCGAGCCGCGGCGCCAGCTCCATCGCCTCGTCGTGGGGTCCCCACACGGTGGCATGCAGTCCGAAGGTGGAGTCGTTGGCGATGGCCACCGCCTCGTCGATCGTGTCGTAGGTCTGCACGCTGGCGACCGGACCGAAGATCTCCTCCTGGTTGCAGCGGGCGTCGTTGCCGAGTCCGCCGATCAGGGTGGGCGGTACCCACCAGCCCGCGCCCTGCGGCTCGTGACCGCGGGCCAGCACCGTGCCCCCGTCGCTGAGCGCGTTGTCGATGTGGCCGAGCACGCTCGCGCGATGGCGTTCGCTGATGACCGGTCCGACCAGTGTCCGGGTGTCCCAGGGATCGCCCACCGGAACCGACTCGAAGTAGGCGCGGCTGGCCGCGAGGAAGGCGTCGAGTTGGGCTCGGTGCAGCAGGATTCGCGTCGGCGATGCGCATCCCTGCCCGGCGTTGCGCAGGTATCGGGAGTGGATCGGCTCGACGACGGACTCGGCGTCCGCGGAGGGCAGCACGATCGCAGCGGACTTGCCGCCGAGCTCGAGCACGACGTCCCGCAGACCTTCCGCTGCGGTCGCCATGACCGCCCTACCCGCCGGGACGGAGCCGGTGAAACTGACCTTGGCCACCTCGGGCCGCGAGATCAGGTGCTGCGCGGCGTCGACTCCACCCGCCAGGACGCTCACCGAGGACTCGGGCCAGCCGGCTTCCTGAACGTAGCGGCCGAAATTGAGGATGCCCAGTGGCGCGTTCGGCGACGACAGCAGAATGCTCGGGCACCCGGCTGCGTACGCGGCGCCGACCTTGATCGCGGCGAAGAGCAAGGGATAGTTGTAGGCGGCGATCCCGGCGATGACCCCCGCCGGGCGATAGATCACCTTCGAATCGCTGGCCGGAGGACCGGGGAACACCCCGAGGTGTTCGGTGCGATCGATCAGCGTGGCCTGCGCCATCCACCGCAGCACACTGATGGGGGTGTCCACGTGGAGGCCCTGGGCGGTGGAGACCGGGGTGCCGATTTCGTTCACCGATACTGCGAGGAGCTCGTCGGCGCGCGCTTCGAACACATCCGCCAGTCGGTCCAGCGCGGCCGAGCGCTCCTTGGCGTCACCCATCTCGTCGCGGTCCAGTCCGGCGCGGGCGATCGCCGCGGCACGGTCGATCTGGGCGGGACTCGCCTCCGCCACCTCGGCGACCACCTCCTCGGTGGCCGGGTTGTACACCGGGAAGTCGGGCCCCCGGCCGCGCTCGAAGGTGCCGCCGATTCTCAGGTCGAGTTCCTGGTCGACGCAGGTGGACCGGGCCGGGTGCAACGAGCTGCTCATCTGCCTTTTCCTTTTTGTTGTGTGACTCGCGGGGATCAAGCCGTCGCGGGCACGGATTCGGTGGCGGGTTCGGCCTCTCGCGTGGCCGCCAGCAGGTGCCGGGTGTTCTTCCAGAGGGCAACGGTAAGCACGAAGGAGATCGCGAACAACAGCGATGCTGCGAGGTACATCGTTTTGCCGCTGACCAAGGTGATCGCGTAGCCGGCCACGATCGGAGCGAGGATGGAGCCGAACCGGCTGATGCCGTACATGTAGCCGAGTCCCTTACCTCGTAGCTTCACCGGGTAGAGCTGCGGCGCAGCGGACACATAGGCGGTCATCGAGGCGAATGCCGCGAATCCGAGAACCGTGGCGGCGCCCATCGCGATGCCCCCTTCCATCGTCATCGCGAACACGAGCTGGGAGACGATCGCGATCCCGAGAAAGATCCAGCCGAGTTTGGGGGCAGCGACTCGAATGCCGATGATGCCGAAAGTGATTGCGCCGATCATCGCGCCGACGCTGATCAGGGTGCCGACCGTGGTTCCGACGTCGGCACTGCCGCTCTCGTTGGCGATCAACTGCGGGGTCCAGGATGCGACGAAGTAGTAGGCGGCGGTGAGGATCGCGTAGGCCGACCACAGCAACAGCGAACGCTTGCGGAACACGCTGTCGAGCAACGAGGCCTTCGTCTCGACACTCGTCTCCACCGGGTCGACCGGCGCCTTCGCGTCCGGATCGACATCCTCGAGACCCATGCGATCCGCGATCTTCGCGATGCGCCGCTTCGCATCGGGAGTCCCCTGCGCGACCAGGAAAGACAGCGACTCGGGCATCAGGGCGACGATGTACACCAGGATCACCGCGGTCAGGGCCGCGCCGGCCCAGAAGAACACCTGCCACGCCCCACCGAACGCGTTCACCAGCGACAGTCCAATGATCCCACCCCCGATCGTTCCGATCGAGAAGCCGATCGTGACCAGGCCAGCCGCGAGATTCCGCTTGTCCGCGGCCGCGTACTCCTGAGCGATCAAGATGCTCAGGGTCGCCAACACGCCGACCGCGACCCCGGTGAAGAAGCGAGTCACGAACATCACCTCGACGTTCGGTGCAAGCGCGGTTCCGATCATTGCGACCAGGTTGAGTGCCACGCCTGCGATCAGCAGGGTACGACGGCCGAGCCGGTCGGCCATCGGGGCGACCAAGATGGCGCCGACGGCCATTCCGATCAGCCCGGTGCTGATCAGCCAGCCCTTCACCGCGGACGACGCGAACCCGTCCGGTAGGTGCGGCAACGCGAATCCGACTACAGAGAGGTCATAGCCGTCTGCCAGGTTGCAGAGCAAGGCTCCGAAGATCACCAGGTACTGACGGAATGTCATGCGGCTGTTAGCCACTGCGGACGTGACGTCCATATTCTCGCCCTTCCAGCAGAGAGTCAAAAGTATCGATCGCCCAAGCCTGTGGACACCACCGGAGTGCGATTAGAATATATCCTCTATTGTTTTTCGCGGTGTGTCAAGGCTCACTCTCCTGTCTGGATCAGGTGCACATCACGTGCACCGACGCCGGCGACGTCATGCGGCACCCCCTGCTTCCACCGGGCCCGGAGCTCCGCAGAAGCATGGAGCACGACCGTCGACTACCGGCCGACAAAAACACCCTTGCGCTTCTCCCTGAAGGCCGCCATCGCCTCCACCGAATCCTCGGTGGATTGGATGATCGCCTGATGGGAAGAGATCAGATCCAAGGACGCCGCCAGGGGCAGCGTTTCGCCGTGAACGGTGGCGCGCTTGATCATTCGCATCGCCAGCGGCGGCTGCTCCGCCAGGCGGCAGGCGAGTTCGTCGAGCTTGGCGTCGAACTCACCGTCCGGGTAGACGTGGTTCACCAGACCGATCTCCAGCGCGGTCTCGGCATCGACGAAGTCCCCGGTCCACAGCAACTCCAGGGCCTTTGCCTTACCTACGAGCCGGGGAAGGAAGTGGCATCCACCGTCTCCGGGCAGCAGTCCGACCCTGATGTAGCCCTCCGACATCCGAGCACTCTCCGCCGCGACGCGGATGTCCGCCATCAACGCCATGTCCATTCCGGCGCCCACCGCGACACCCGACACGCCGGCGATGTACGGCTTGTCGAAGCGTTCGACCGCGCGCGCGACGATGTGCACTCGATCGGTCAGCATGGCCTTGTCGGAATACGGGGTGGCACGTTCGGTGGCGAAGTCCTCCAAATCGACTCCCGCGCAGAACGCACCGCCGGCACCGGAGACCGTCACCACACGAACGGCATCGTCGTGCTGTGCATTGTCGAGAATGGACGCCCAGTCCTCGAGCATTCCGAAGGTGAAGGCGTTCTTGCGGTGCGGCCGGTTCAGCAGGATGCGACCTACCCCGCCCTCGACGGTGAACTCGATGTCTGCCATTGGTTCAGCTCCTCCATGTGATTGGATAATCTAGAATATACTATTTATGAGTCCTCGAAAAGGGTGCGGCGGCAACAGACTCGGGCCTGAGCTGGCCCATGCGACCGATAGATTCGGTCAGCGCACGAGGGAACGAACCGTCCGGTTTCCGGACGTTCAGCGCCGGGTCGCGATAGTATAGTATTTAGCCCCACTCCCCGAGAGAGGTACAGCCGTGGCGACCGCAAAGACAGCCGGAGCAGCGAAGGACAACAGGCCGGAGACACTGGTCTCGTTCATCGAGCGCCGCATCGAGACGGCGATCGCCGAGGGCGAGTACGGCAGCGGGGCCCGCTTGTCCCCCTCCGCCCTGGCCAAGGAATTCGAGGTCTCCCACATCCCGGTGCGCGAAGCGCTCAGTTCGCTGGCGGCGAAGGGCTTCATCGACTACCGGCAGGCGCGCGGTTTCTTCACCCGCGACCTGAGCTTCGATGAACTCGACGACATCTACACCTGGCGCACGGTGCTCGAAACCGAGGCGCTCAGGCTGGCGATGCCCAAGATCACCGAGGACGACATCGCGGAAATGCGCGGCATCCTCGAGGAGGAGAGCCACAAGCTCAGCGCCGCGGATCGCCTCGAATACCTCGAGCTGAACCGCAGGTTCCACTTCGTCGCGTTCAACCGGGTCGGGTCTCCGGTGTTGCTGCACCTACTGGGCTATCTGTGGGACATCACCAAGCCGTACACCGCGGCGGAGTTGATCGAGAGCACCCAGGGGCACGAGGACCACCTTCGCCAACTCGAGCTGTTCGAGGCCCGCGACATCGACGGCATGATCGCGGCGATGGACGCGCACCGCGGTTACCGCCGCAACATGCAGCGCGACCGCGAGGCGCGCATGGATGAGCCCGCGCCCGCGAAGAAGGCGCGGGCGAGAAAGCCGGCTGCGCGGAAGTCGACCGCCGGCAAATAACACCCGCGCTGGTCACGCGGTCTCGCGGCGAGGCATTCCGTCCGCGGCGCGGGACCAGCGTTCGGGGACCTCCGCATCGACGGCGAGCCGGCCCTCGTTGCGGAGCCGGTACAGGTGGGCGTGGGTCTCGCCGATCGCCTGTCGGCGCCCGCGCGAGGCCAGCTGCTCGAACGGCCGAGCCCACTTCAATGCCTGGGTCACCTCCCATACCGTCTCCGCGCCCGAGGCAACGACCGCCTCGACCTCCCGGCCGCGTTCGTCCTGGTGATTCTGCAGGAACTGTAGCCGAGGCTCGAGCGTGTCGAAGGCCCATTCGTGACCGGGCAGCACCAACGCATCGGACGCGACCCGCAGGCGTTCGAGGGAGCGGGAGTAGTCCGCCAGTGGGTCGTCGCCGTAGCCCGGCCGCCGGGAGACGTTCGGGGTGACCCGGGGCAGCACGTGATCGCCGGTGAACACCAGGTTCCGTTCGGTGTCGTGGAAGCACAGGTGGCCGGGGGTGTGACCCGGGGTGTGCAGTGCCACCAATGAGCCACGGGTGGCGGGCACCTTGTCCCCGTCGCCCAACAGGATGTCGGGGCGAACCGACGCGAAGCCCGAGGTGAGTTCCGCTTCCTCTCTGTGGATCTCGTCGAGGACATGGGTCGGCACACCGCACCGGGTCAGCCAGACGGTCATGTCCTCGATGCGGGCTCGGATCGACGGCTCGTCCCGGACGACGTGCGGCAGCTCCCCCGGATGCATCGCGATCCAGGCGTCGGTGTGCTTCTGTACCCGGTCGGCCAGGCCGTAGTGGTCGGGGTGGACGTGGGTGACCAGCACACCGAGCAGGGAATCCAACCCCGCTCCGGCGCGCTTGAGGCCGAGCTGGAAGGCTTCCCAGGATTCGTCGGAGTTCCAGCCCAGGTCGACCGCGATCACGCCCCGGTCGACCGCAACGAGGTAGCCGAACGAGTAGGCCAGCGGGCTGGGGAAGGGCAGGGTGGTACCCCACACCCCGCGGGCGAAGGCGGTGCCGGTGACCCCTGCCTTGCGGGCCGGGTCCGCTGTTCCCGCCGCGCTCACAGCACACCGTCCTCGCGGAGCTTGCCGACCTCGTCTGCCGACATTCCCAGTCGAGAGGTGAGCACCTCGTCGGTGTGCTCACCGAGTCCGCCGGCGCGGGCGGGCTCGACGAGGGGCGAATCGGACAGCAGGATCGGGCTGCCGAGCGTGGTCCACTCTCCCCGCTCGTCGACCATCCGGCGGATGATGCCCCGCTCGCGCACGTGTGGATCCTCGAGCAACTCGGGTAGCGTAACGACTGGGGCGCACGGGATCTTGGCTGCCTGGAGAGCCTTGACCAGCTCGTCCTTGGGCCGTTGCTGCGTCCACCGCTCGATCAGAGTGTCGACCTCGACATCGTTGGCGCATCGACCCGCCATGTCGGCGAAGCGCTCGTCAGCGAGGTCCGGGTCGCCGATCAGCGCGCACAGTCGGTCCCAGTGTGCCTGTGTCGGTGCGAGCAGGGTGATCCAGCCGTCGCTCGCCCGGAAGGCGTTGTAGGGCACGACCGCCAGGCCCCCGTGCCGGTTGCCGGTCCGCTCCGGGATGGTGCCCTCGCTGTTGAGCCATCCCGCAATGTTCGAGGTCAGGGCTGGGATGATTGCGTCCTGGAGAGCCACTTCGACGTGCTGGCCACGTCCGGTGACGGTGCGTTGGTAGAGGGCGGCTGTCACGCCGGCTACCAGGTGCGTGCCGGCCATGATGTCGACGACCGACGGGCCGGTGCGGACCGGTGGGCCGTCGTCGAAGCCGGTCGTGCTCATGACAGCGGTACGAGCCTGGATGGTCAGGTCCATTGCCGGCTCGCCTGCATACGGACCGAAGGAGCCGAACCCGCTACCCGAGGCCATGATCAGGCGCGGATTGACCTGGCTCAATTGCTCGTAACCCAGGCCGAAGCGCTCCATCGCGCCCGGAGACAGGTTCTGCACCAGCACATCGGACTCGCGGACGAGCGAACGCAAGATCTCCTGACCGGCGGGATGCTTGAGGTCGAGTCGCACCGTGCATTTGCCCGCGTTCATGAACTGGAACTGCACGGACATGCCTTCGTCGTCGACCGTGGGTAGGCGACGATAGGGATCGCCCTCCGGGGCTTCGATCTTCACGACGTCGGCACCGAGCCGGGCCATCAGCATGGTGGCGTACGGTGCCATGTAGAACTGCCCGAGGCAGATCACCTTCACGCCCTCGAGAGCTGTCACGACGTACTCCTCCAACTAGTTCGATCAGGCGGGGATGCGCCTGTGGTTCGCGGGTTCGACAGTCTTGGAGACCGAGTCCGATTCAGTGGAACGAATGTCCTCGGGCGCGGCTGCCGGCAGCCGCGCCCGAGTGTTCTTCTATGGCCTCCACTCGGCGCCACCGAAGACGCTTGGAGCTACGAGGAGACGTCGACCCGGTCCACTCCCACCGCGCCGGTGGATAGCAGCCGGTCGATCTCTTCCTCGCCCTTGCCGAGCACGTCCTGCAGCACGTCCACCGAGTGTTCACCGATTCTCGGCGGAGTCTGCGATTCGGCGAGCGGCCAGGACGAGGAGCGTACCGGGAATCGTGCTGTGGGACAAGCAATTCCGTCTCGACCGACGTCCTGGACGATCTGGTTGTACTGTGCTTGCTCGCTCGCGACCGCCTCGTGCAGCTCCAGCACCGGGCTGGCCGGTACATCCGCGGCCTTGAGAGTGTCCAGCCACTGCTCGCGGGTGCGGGTGCGGAAGATGTCCTCGAGCATCGGAGCCAGCACGCTCCGGTTCTCCAGCCGCTTGGCGTTGGTTTCGAAGCGGGGATCTTCGGGCCATTCCGGACGATCGACAGCGAGGCACAGTCGCCGCCAGAAGCCCTGGGTGAAGGCACCGACCATGACGTACGCGCCGTCCGAGCACTCGAAAGCCTGGTAGGGCACGATCTGGGCGTGGGTTCGGCCGCAGCGCGGAACGGTCTCGCCGAGGCCGGCGACGGCGGGCAGGTAGTTCGACATCAGCGCGATGCTGCTGTCGAGCATGGCGACCTCGATGTGCTGACCCTCGGGATGTTGGTTCCGCACGTAGAGTGCGCTGAGGATGCCGACGGTCCCGAAGAGTCCGGTGCTGAAGTCGCTGATCGGGGCGCCGACCCGGACCGGGCCGCCGCCGACCTCGCCGGTGATGCCCATCAGACCGGAGACGGCCTGCATGATGATGTCGTTCGCCGGTCGGTCGCTGAGCGGGCCCTCGGGGCCGAAGGCCGACAACGAGCAGTAGACGACACCGGGCCGTCGGGCGGCGATCTGCTCGAATCCGAGTCCGAGACGGTCCATCACGCCCGGCCGGAAGTTCTGGACGACGATGTCGCACTTCTCGGCGAGTTGGAGCGCGACTTCCCGGCCCTGCGGGGTCCCGAGATCGAGGGCGATACCGCGCTTGTTCCGGTTGAGGGCGACGTAGTAGTCACTCTCGAGGGGGCCGAGCATCGGCTTGCCCATGTGGCGCGAGCCGTCTCCTCGTCCCGGCTTCTCCACCTTGATGACCTCGGCTCCGAGGTCGGCCAACATCACGGTGGCGAAGGGGCCGGCCGCCGCGTGGGTGAAGTCGAGAACGCGGATCCCCTTCATGGGGCGCTGAACTGTGGTCATGAGAGAGCTCCTCGATTCCGGAGGCACCGGAACTGGTGATGAATGGTCGCCCGCTGCGGGCACCGGCATCGGCGAGTGTGTCGACAGGCCGCGCCGCGAAGGGTCCGAGACGGCGCGGCCTGCCGTACTGGCTCAGGAACGGTTGTTTCCTGGCCAGCTGCCGGGGTTAAGCCCGGCCGTCTTCCTGGATGTCGATCGGGAACTGGATCGGGCCCGTTTCCTTGCTCGGCAGAGCGAAGATCACGGTGCCCGGCATGACGTCCTGTCCACGCTGGTTGATCGAGGTGAACTTGCCCTTGACGTAGCCGGTGCCGGTCTTGGCACCACGCCACTTGTCGACGATCTCACCCTTGATCCGGTACACGTCGCCGATGAACACCATGTTGCGGTACTGGAAGTCGAGGTCGGCCACCCAGCCCTCGTCGCCCGGGTAGAGGCTGGCCCAGTAGGTGGCGTAGCCGCCACGCTGCGAACCGTAATCGTACGGGGCCGGCATACCGATCTCGGCGGCCATGAAGTCGTCCCAGTGCACTCGCTCGATCGCCTGCGGGATACCCGTCTTCGGATCGGTGACCGCAACCTTGGGGGACTGGCGGCGGTAGTCGAGCCAATACTTGCCGGCGCGCACGTGCGGCGAACCGATGCCCTGCAGCCACGCCACCATCTCCGGCACGGTCAGCGGGCCCTTGACGACCGGATCGATGGCGTCACCGACCTGCACGTCCTCCCAGTAACGGGTCTCGGCACCCCGGGGCTTCTCGGCGTCGAGCTCGGCATCGATCTGCGCAATCTCTTCGGCGGTGTACGTAGCAAGTTCCAGGGTGGCGTTCTTGCCGGTCGACTTGGACTCGCCACGCTCCATGCGGAAGATCGGCATGGTCTGGATGGCGACCAGCTCGTCATGCTGGTTGTAGTAGCGGATCTCGTCGGCCTGCACGAGCATCCTGTTCGCCATCCGGCCTTCCTTGAAGTCGGCCTTGATCAGCTCCTTGGTGGCCCGCAGCACGTCACCGTTACGCACCGGCTGGAAGAACTGCCAGTGATCACCGGAGTGCAGGCCGTGCACTCCGGGCAGGCCCTGCCCGCGGCGCAGATCCCAGCTGCCCCAAGCGACTCCGTAGAAGATGCCGGGAGGTGCGATCACGTCGCCGTGCGGGCCGCTCTTCGCGTACTCCTCGTCGAGGTACAGCGGGTTCTGGTCGCCCACCGCGCGGGCGAAGTGCGTGATGCTGTCCGGGTTGATGTGCCGGATGTACGGCTTCTCGATGGGCATTACCTTGCCCAGGCGGCTGCGCAGCCGGGCGACAGCCTCGTCCGACATGGTGCCGTATTCCGCGCTGACGTCCACGGTTTCGGTAGTCATACCCACTCCTTGGTTCTCCGGGTGCTTCGGTAGCTACAATATATTATAGCTAACCAGGTGACAAGAGCCGCGTTTCACAGGCTGCGAAAGACAGCCCGACCTCGGCTTTCCCGGTGTCGGTGCACCGACCTACGAACACGTGAAGGACGCATCGGATGAGCACATGCACCGCCCGCCCCGCCCTGCTGCCGGTCCTGGTCTACGCCAGCCTGACCAGTGCGGTTGTCAGCTCGCTGGGCATGCTGCTGGTACCGACGATCTCGCGCGACATGGACGTCTCCGTCAGCACTACGCAGTGGATGCTGACCGTCAATCTCCTCGTCGGTGCGGTGGCCACACCGATCATGGGTCGGCTCAGCGACGGCCGACACCAGAAGCGCCTCCTGTTGGTCTCGCTCGCCGTGATCCTCGTCGGGTCGGTCATCGCCGCGGCCGCCCCGAACTTCCCGATCTTCCTTCTGGGACGGGCACTGCAGGGCCTGTCCTACGGGATCGTCCCGGTCACGATCGCACTCGCTCGCCGTTATCTGCCGGAGGAGTCTGTGCGACCTGCCATTTCGAGCCTGTCGATAGCCGTCGCGGCAGGGATGGGCGTGGGCTATCCGCTCACCGGCGTGCTCGCGAGCGAGTTGGGCTTCCGCTCGGCCTTCGGGTTCGCGGCGGTGTTCCTGCTCACCGCGGCAGCCGCGGTGCACCGAGTGGTGCCCGACGGTCCCGACCTGCACGCCCTTCGCGGCACCTTCGATGCGGCAGGGGCCGTCCTGCTCGGTCTCGGGCTCTCGGCGCTGCTGCTGGTGGTCAGCGAAGGCTCGAACTGGGGCTGGACGTCGGGTTGGACGCTCGGCGCCGTACTTGTTGCCGCTGTCCTGCTCGTCGCCTGGACAGTGGTCGAGCTACGAACGGGGGATCCTCTGGTCGACCTGCGGGTGTTCCGCAATGCGGACGTCGTGCTCGAAAACGGCACCGCGATCGGGCTCGGCGCCGCCCTGTATGTCGGCCTGTCGGTCGGTGGGTTGGCCGCACAGGCGCCGACGTCCACCGAGTACGGCGTCGGCCTGCCCCTGTTCTGGGCGGGTTTCGTGATGCTCCCATTGTCAGTGGGAAGTCTCGGCGCCGGTCGACTGGTCCGGATGCTCACCCGGCGGGTTCAGATGACGACGATGCTACCGATCGGCGCCGCTGTGATGACCGCCTCTGCCGTTCGGCTCTGGCAGGTACACGACAACCTCGCCGGGATCCTGGGCGGAATGCTGCTGTTCGGCATCGGACTCGGCACCACGTATGCGGCCATGCCGGCCCTGATCGCGCGGAACGTCGCCGCCGTCCAACTCGGCAGCGCGGTGAGCTTCAACCAAGTGCTTCGCACCGTCGGCGGCGCGTTCGGCAGTGCGGTCTCGGGCGCGGTACTGGCCACCCACCTGGCCTCGGACCACCATCCGACCGAGGCCGGGATCAGTCTGGCCTTTGCGGTCGGAGCTGTCTGCAGTGCCGCGGTACTGACGGCACTCTGCTGCAATTGCATTCGTGACCGTCGAGGGCGGTCGAGGGCCGCCGTATGCTCCGACACACGCGAACCACTCCACGCCGACCGCGATACCGACTGAAACGCAGCGACTGTTGCCTGCTTTCGGTCCGACCCCGTCGGGCCGGATCACCGCTGCCGAAGAGGTGATCCTGGTCGGTTCTGTCCAGCAGGTTCATGTCTCATCGCCGGGTTGTCCCACCCGGCCGCGAAGCCGGTGCCTTCCGTATCGAGGCGGAAGGCACCGGCTTCGGTGCGGCTAAGTCACGGTGGAGCGATCCCTACTACGACTCTCAGGAGCCGCTCGCAGTAGCGTGCCGACGCTCGAGGGCATCCGCCCAGGCCTCCAGCACCTCGCGAGCCGGCTTGCCCGGCCGCTCGCGTTGGGCCACCCACTCCTCCTGGGACTGCTTCATGGCCGGCCCGAGGTCGGCCAACTCCTGCGAGGTGAGCTGATAGAACTCGACGTCCGAAGACATCGACTCGAGATTCTTGGTGTTCTCGTCGGCGTAGAAGGCCGCCAGCGTCGCCAGCGCCACCTCCCGCGCCTCGGCCATCGCGGTCCGGATGTCCTCCGGCAGGTTCTGCCAGGCCTCCTCGCGGATCGCCAGCACGGTCGGTCCGGCGCCGAAGGGAGCGTTGGTCGACGCCGAGCGGGTCACCTCGTCGAGGGCCGCAGCGGGCATGGACTCGAGGGTGTTGATGCCGGCGTCGATCGTTCCGCGCTGCATGGCCTCGTACACCTCGCCCGAACTCATGTGAACGGGGGCGGCACCGAGGTTCTTGACGACGAAGTCGGATGCGCCACCGGCGCTGCGCACCGTCAATCCCCGCCAGTCTTCTCTGGTGCGCACCGATTCACCGGCGCCGAGCAGCTGGTACTTGCCGGCCAGAATCCCCATCACCGGACGAACGTTCTTCGGGAGATAGTCCTTCTCACCGAGGATCCCACTGAGCAGCTCCCAGTAGGCGCCCTGCATCGATTCCAGCGAATCCTCGGCGCCGAAGCCGGGTACCGCAGGGACATCGCTCAACGGCAGCTCCGCTCCGGCGGCGTTCGCCGGCACGAAGTAACCGAGGTCGATCACTCCCGAGCGGATTGCCGAGAAGACATCGTTGGCCTCGATGAGCTGGCCGGCCGGGAAGTACTCGAACTTCACCCGCCCCGCGGTTCGCGTCTCGACCTCGTCCATCCACACCTCGAGCGCGTTCTTGGTGATGGCGTGCCGGGTCGAGAACTGGTGCGCGAAGCGCAGGGTGATCGTGCCGTCGTCGGCAACCTCGCCGCGCTGCACCGCGGAGCTGCAGCCGGACAGCAACAGTGCGCTGGTGAGTACTGCGGCAAGCAGTCCGGCGCCGCCTCCTCGCCTGTTCTTGAGGGATTTGAACGTGATCACGGAAGTGGTGTCCTCTCGTATGGTGCACAGTCGAGCCGGTTACCCGCGCAACGAGGGCAGGAAGGTGACGATGGTCGGGAAGGCGATGATCAGCGCCGCCGTGGCGACAGCGGCAATGTAGAACCGGGTCACACCCCGGAAGGCCACACCTAGATCTCCCCCGGACGCGCCTGAAGCGACGTACACGTTGATCCCTACCGGCGGAGTGATCAATCCCAACTCGATGACCAGAACGACCATGATGCCGAACCAGATCGGGTCGTACCCCAAACCGACGACGAGAGGGAAGAACACCGGCAGGGTCAGCAGCATCATGCCGAGCCCGTCCATGAAGCAGCCGAGGACGGCGTAGACCAGGCACACGAGCACGATGACCAGCAGCGGCGGGATGCCTGATTCCTTGATCGTCTCGGTCAGGCTCTGCGTGACGCCGGTCAGAGTCAGGAACTGGGTGAAGAGCTTGGCGCCGATGACGATGATGAACACCGCCGCGGTGATCTCCGCGGTGCGCCGAAGCGCGGTCAGGATTCCGTTCCACCGCAGTCTGCCGAAGATCATCGCGACGATCAGCGCGCCGAAGGCGCCCACGGCACCGGCCTCGGTGGCGGTGACGATGCCCGAGTACATGCCACCCAGGACGAGCGTGACGAGCAGGATCGCCGGTCCGGTGTGCCGGACCGACTCGAGACGTTCCCGCCAGGTGGTTTCCGGGGTGGGCGGGGCGATCTCCGGACGCATCCGCTGCCACACCACAATCGTGCCCACGAAGAGCAGCCCCAGGATGATGCCCGGAACGATGCCTGCAGTGAACAGGTCGACGATCGACGTCTCGGTGGTGATGCCGTACATCAGCAGCGGCACACTGGGCGGAATCATCACAGCTAGGGTGCCGGACGAGGCGACCGAGGACAGCGACAGGCGGTCGTGATAGCCGCTCTTACGCATCTCGGGAATACAGATTCGCGACAGGCTCGCCGTGGCGGCCACACTCGAGCCGGAAATGGTGCCCATACCGGCGCCGGCTCCCACGCTGGCGATGGCGAGGCCACCCGGTAGCCGCCCGAACCAGGCTCTCGCGGCATCGAACAATCTGCCGACGATCGTGCTCGCGCCGAGGAACTCGGCCATCAGGATGAACATCGGCAACGCGGTCAAGCTGAAGCTTTGCGTCGCACCGTGTGGTCCGGTGGACAGCAGTGCGGCTGGGGTGTCGAAACCGTCGATGGCCCACAGACCGGCGATGCCGGCTCCGGCCATCGCGAATCCGACCGGGGTTCCGAGCGCCAGAAGGACGATCAGCACCAGGACCGGCCCGAGAACCTCAAACAACATCGGCGTGCCTTTCTGCTTCGCGCTCGTCGTCTGCCTCGCGTGCAACGCCGGCGGTGGCGATCTGCCAGAGGCCGCGCACGATTGCGCCGGCGAGGCCGATCGGGACGAACACCCAGGACAGGCCCAGCGGGAGCGGTGGGTAGCCGCCCAGGACCGCCCCCCACGCGCCGCCGAGCTCGTGGAGGGCGCCCTCGAGCATCACCATCATGATCAGGACCACGATCACGTTCACCAGCACCTTGCAGATCAGACGCCCGCGCGTACCCAATCGATCGACGACCAGGGTCGCCGAGATGTGCGCGTCCACCGCCTGCACGCGCGGAAGAGCGAGGAAGACGAGCGCCGGCATGAAGTACAGCAGCGTGACGTTCATGGCCCCGGGAAGGGGACTCTGGAACAGGTAGCGTGCCGCGGCGTTGGCCACGGTCAGCAGCATGACCACGGTGAGGGCACCGAGCGCAAGTGTTTCCAGGACCCAGTCGACGGCCTTCATCGCCCGATCCACCTGCCGTACCGGTTGTGGCCGCTCCCGCATGGTGTCCGCAGGCTCCGTCCTCGGCTCGGCAGTGTCGAGGGCGGTTTCGGCACTCATGGTCGCCTCCGATCCGGTTCGAGAACGCTGCGCGGCCGCTCGCCGGCGGAACGTGGGTGTAGCTGACTCATTGCATATCCCCTTGTCAGACGGATGTGTCGCTCCCGCCAGTCGGAACACCAGTGGCGATTTCCCGGCTCAGCATTGTGAGCCGCAACACAGGTAAATGATATACTGTAGATTAGCTTCGGCGTCAACGGCAGTCGTGATGTGCAACGCCTCCGAAAAGTTTCGACCGTTGCCTCCGATCCGTATCCGAACCCTCGAGTAGGCAATGCACTGCGTCCCAAAGGTGTTCGGCACAGCCACCGCGGCGGGTTGCAGTTTCCGCCGAAGACGCCGCCGCAGGTACCCGATCGGAGGATTGCCCGTGTCCGCTGCACCCGTTCGCCTGCGCGCGATGCCGCTCGCCGGCCGCATCGCGACCATCCTGCGACAGGACACCGTATGGGCTGTTGACCATTTTCTTCTTCGTGGTCGCGGTCGAGCTCAAACGCGAGTTCGTCACAGGCCAGTTGCGTGACCCCCGCCGCGCCGTCCTGCCGATCGCCGCGGCAGTGGGGGCATGTCAGTGCCCGCGGCGATCTACGTGCTGGTCAACCACAGCGACGGCGCGGAGGCACTGGTCGGCTGGGCCGCTCTGACCGCCACCGACATCGCCTTGGCGGTCCTCGGCGCACATCTCCTCGGCCCTGCACACCCTTCTGCTCACCCTCGCCGGGGTGGACGACCTCCTCGCAGTCGGCGCAATCGCCGTCTTCTACAGCGAGGACACCAATGTGCTCGCCTTCGCCGCGGCGGCACTGCCCCTGCTCGCCTCGCCTGGGCCACCGACGCAGCATCGGAAGCGTTTGGCCGCTGGCGCCTTTGCCCGCCGCGACCTGGCTGGCGGTGCACGAATCCGGAGTCCACACCACCATCGCCGGCGTCCTGCTCGGACTGGTCGTTCCCGCGCGGTGTGCCCATCGCAGCGGACTGCGAATGCTCGAACACTTCGAGCACCGCCTGCGGCCGCTCTCGGCCGGGCTCACCGCAACGCTGTTCGCCTTCTTCGCCGCCGGTGTCGCCGTCGGAGGACTCGGTGGCCTGGTGGCCGCCACCACGGATCTGCTCTTTGTCAGCGTCGCCGCCGCCCTCGTGGCCGGCAAGGTGATCGGGCACTGCCGACCTGAGCACCCACCGACCACAGGGGCCCTCCGACCCTCGGTCGGAGGGCCCCTGTCCGCGCGGACGAGGGTCGGGCCGCTCAGCCGTTGAGCACGAAGAGCCGCTCCTCGGTCATCTCTCGAACCGCGAACTTCGGTCCCTCCCTGCCGATACCACTGTCCTTCACACCGCCGTACGGCATCTGGTCCGCGCGCCACCGCGAGGTTCCGTTGACGATCACCCCGCCGGTTCGCACGTTGCGCAGCGTCGCCAGCGCGAGGTCCAGGGAGTTGGTGAAGATCCCGCACTGCAAGCCGTACGGGCTGGCGCTGATCTCTTCGAAGATCGGCTCGATCTGCTCGTAGGGCTGCACCGACAGTACCGGGCCGAAGATCTCGTCCGTCACGATGTCCATCGACGAGTCGACGCGAGTGAGAACGGTGGCGTCCAGTTGCGCTCCGTTGCGGTTGCCGCCGCAGAGCAACTCGGCGCCGCGGTCGAGCGCCCGCGTGACCATGCCCGAGACCCGGATCGCGGCCTGCTCGTCGATCAGGGTGCCGACCTCCGTTGCCTGGTCGAGCGGATCGCCGAACCGGATCGAGCGTGCCTCCCGCACGAGTGCCTCGAGGAACTCCTCATGGCGGTCCCGGTGGACGAACACGTTCTGCACCGATACGCAGCTCTGACCGGCCAGTTGGATTCCGTTGCGCGCGCATGCCGTTGCCGCGGCTGCCAGATCGGCGTCGTGGTGCACGAAGGTCGGTCCCACCCCGCCGAGTTCGAGGGCCACGCGCTTCATCCCGACGTCCCGGCGGATGATCTTGCCGACCGGGATGGACCCGGTGAAGCTGACGAAGTCCACCCGCGGATCCGCCACCAGTTTCGAACCCACGAGATCGCCGTAGACGACGTTGACGGCACCGTCCGGGACCCCCGCCTCCACTACGGCTTCGATCATCATGTGCACGCACAGCGGCGCCTTCGGCGACGGCTTGATCACCACGGCGTTGCCGGCGGCGAGGGCGGGACCGAGTTTGTGAGCGGCGAGGTTGATCGGCGCGTTGAAGGGCGTGATCGCGGCAACGACCCCCACCGGGAACCGCATGACCATCGCGATTTTTCCCGCGCCGGCAACCGAGGCGTCCATCGGGACGTGTTCGCCTTCGATGCGCACAGCCTCCTCGGCCGACAGGCGCAGGGTGTCGACGGCCCGCTCGACCTCCACCACCGCGTCCTGGATCGCCTTGCCGGTCTCGCGCGTCATGACCTCACCGATCTCGCGGGCACGTGCGAGCAGAGTGTCGGCGATCCGGTGCAGCATCTTCGCGCGCTCGTACCCCGGCATCCGGGCCATCGCGGCGCTCGCGGCGTGCGCGGCCGCGAGGGCGTCATCGAGATCCCGCTCCGAGGAGACGGGCATGCGTCCGACCACGTCGCCGCGCCAGGGGTCGTAGACCTCCTGGGCGGTGTCCCCGTCCCGCCATTGCTTCCCGATCAACATCCGGGCGATGACCGGTTGTGAGTTGCTACCCGACACGTTCGTTCTCCTCTGTGTTGCGACGCTGCACCGGTCCGCACTCGGGCGAAGGTACGGGGCGCACCCGAGTGTCCGAGATCACCATAGAGTGTATATTGTTTATCAACTGAAGGACCAGTCACACCAGGAACACCCGGCGCCGAGGAGAGTTGACATGCGGATGAAAGCGGCAGTGATGCACGAGCAGGGCCTGGCCCTGCCCTACTCCGACAGCAGGCCCTTCCGAATCGAAGAGGTCGACCTCGAGGGTCCCCAGGAAGGCGAGGTCCTCGTCGAGGTCCGAGCCGCCGGCGTCTGCCACTCGGATCTGTCCGTCGTCGCCGGCCTGCGCAAGCGCGCGCTGCCCGTCGTCGGCGGCCACGAGGGCGCCGGCATCGTGCGCGAGGTGGGTGCCGGAGTCCAGGGGTTGCGGGCCGGCGACCACGTGGTGATGACGGTGGCCGGCGGCTGCGGCACCTGCGTGTACTGCGTGCAGGGGCGGCCTGTGATCTGCGACAACGTCGGCGTCAGCCGCGCCCAGGGGCTGCTGCCCAATGGTGCACGGCGGCTGAGCCTCGGCGGTGAGCCGGTCTACCACTACAGCGGCATCTCGTGCTTCGCCGAGTACGCCGTGACGGTGCCGAACTCCCTGGTCAAGATCGACTCCTCGATCCCGCTCGAGGTCGCGGCCGTCTTCGGGTGCGCCGTCGTGACCGGGGCGGGCGCGGTGTTCAACACCGCAGGGGTGCGGCCCGGCGACAGCGTCGCCGTCTTCGGGCTCGGCGGTGTCGGCCTGGTCTCCGTGATGGCCGCTCGTCTCGCCGGCGCATCGCAGATCATCGGAATCGACCTGCTGCCGGGCAAGTTCCAGCTCGCCAAGGAACTCGGCTGCACCCACACCGTCGAGGCCGGCGACCCGGACCTCGTCGAGAAGGTCCGGGAGATCTCGCACGGCGGTGTCGACCGGACGTTCGAGATCTCGGGCAGCACCGCCGCGCTGGCACCGGCCTTCGCCGTCACCCGCAAGGGGGGCGAGGTGATCTGTGTCGGCGTCGGCGCAACCGGAGCGGTCCACCAGTACCCGCACACCCAACTGGTTTCCGAGGAGAAGGTCTTGCGCGGATCGTTGCTGGGCAGCGGAATCGCGGACAGGGACATCCCCCGTTTCCTGCGCTTCTACCAGGAAGGACGGTTGCCGGTGGACAGACTGCTGTCGGGAACCATCGATTTCGGCCAGCTGGACGGTGCGCTCGACCGCCTGCACGTCGGCACCGTGATCCGCCAGATACTGCTCCCCCACGCGTGAGACGATGACACGGACGCTCGGGCGCCGGGATACCCACGGGCGCGACAGTATGAGGTTCTGGCTGATCGTCGCCGGGACCTTCGCGGTGACGACGGCAGTGCTCGTCTTCGTCGGGGCACCGTCACCGTATCTGTTTGCCGGAGTACTCGCCGGCGGCCTGTGTGCCCTGAGCGTGCGCTCCCCCCGCAAGATGCCCGACACCTTCCGCGGAGTCACACTCGGCATCATCGGCGTACAGGCCGGCTCGATGATCGACTCTTCGGTCGTCGCCACCCTCGCCGCGCACCCCATCGTCACCCTCGGCAGCGCGATGGCAACCCTCGCGGTCACCCTCGTTTTCGGGCAGCTGCTGCGGATCTCCCCGCACGTGCGCGGATCGACCGCCACCTTCGCTTCCATCGCCGGCGGTGCGTCCGGGCTGACCGCGATGGCGCGGGAACTGAAGGCCGACGAGGCGACCGTCGTATCGGTGCAGTACCTCCGGGTCCTCGTGGTGGTCTTGTCGGTACCCGTGATTGCGCCCCTGCTCGGTGGGGGCGGTACCGGGTCGGGCATTACGGCCGGCCACGACGGGTACTGGAGCGGACTGCCGTTCACCGTCGTGTCACTGCTGGCCGGGCTCGCGCTCGCTCGGGTACTGACGTTCACCGCATCGAAACTGATGTTGCCGATGCTCGTGGCCTTGGCGCTGACCCTGCTCGATGTGTTTCCGTCACACGATGTGCCGGTGCCGATCCTTGCAACGGGGTTCGCCTCGATCGGGCTCATGGTAGGCCTGGACCTCACGCGGGACGTGCTGCGCAAGATCGCGACGATCATGCCTCTCGCACTGGTCTCGTTGCTGCTCAGCCTCGCCGCGTGCGCCGGAATCGGCGCGCTGATGGCCCATGCACTCGGGGTGAGCGTCTTCACCGGGTATCTGGCCACCACCCCCGGTGGTCTACCCGCTGTCACCGCCTTCGCCCTCGAGGCCGGCACCGACGTCGGTCTGATCGTCACCTGCCAGGTGCTGCGTCTGTTCCTCGCACTGGCGATGGGCGTTGCGATGGCGGCCTATATCAAGCGCCGCGGCAGTGGGCCCGGCTCCGCGAACTGACCTGGCATCGCCCATTCGGACACACAGACGAGGGGCGGCAAGTCGTCGACCCGCCGCCGCTCGTCTGTGCTGCCTCAGCAGTGCCGCGGCCGCTGGGCGAGGCGGTGAGCCGCGCCGGCCAGTTCCCTCTCCGAGCGTGTCCGATCGTCCAGGTCCACCGGCTTGGTCAGGTCGATGCACTGGTCGGCGACCACCTCGAACTTCCGGGTGACGTCCGGATCGTGGCCCGGTACGACGAGGGTGTCGGCGCGGGCGTCCAGGTCACGGAACATCTCGTAGCTCCGGTACATCGCGGCGAGATCGTGGAAGGTCGAGAACGGACGGTCCAGATTCATCTCGTCGTAGAAGTGCACGGCGTCCGAGGCGAGGACGAGCCGCCCCCCGTCGGTGTTCACCTCCGCGACGAGCTGCCCCGGGGTGTGGCCCGGCACCTTCGTCAGCACGAGTCCGGGGAACAGCTCATGCGAATTCTCGACCAGCTCCAGGCGCTCCTCACCGGCCAACTGCTGCACCATCCGGATCTCCTCGCTCTCGACCGGCCAGGCGATGGTGGGACGATCGGAGTACGGTCCGGTCCAATACTCGAGTTCCGCGCGCGCGATGCTGAACGTGGCGTTCGGGAACAGGTCGATGTTGCCGATGTGGTCGTAGTGCATGTGCGAGAGCACCACGTGATCGACATCCTCGGCACGAGTTCCCATCCGGGACAGCAACTCCAGCGGACTGGTCTGTTGCAACCGATTCCGTGCCCCGCCGCGTTCGTCGTCGAAACCACAATCGACGAGGACGGTCCGGTCGCCGTTGCGGACCAGCCAGAAGTAGTAATCCAGGTCGCAGGACGAATCCTCCTCCCCGTACACCCCGTAGCAGTGATACGCCTTGCTGTGAGTCCACGGCAGCGTGGCATAACGCAGGGCGAACACCTCATATGTGCTGGTCACAGTCCATCCTCACGTCGGTCCGTAGCATCCCGGCGACAAGCACGGCAGGTAGCTACTTGTAGATTTCACCACCCCATGGTGTGTTATTTATAGTATATCCCCAACGGCGGTCGGCAAAGTCGTTCGAGCCGAAGCTATCCCGATTCAGGCCATGTCCAAGGCCTGTTCGCCTCCAGCGATTACCTGCAGCGCCGACGAGATCACCGCGGTGTCGATCCCGACCGTCGGATGGCGCTCGACGCCGACTACGCCCACGTGCTGACGAGGTAAGCCCGGCGCGGGCGCCTCGACACGGCGATCGAGACAGGTCCGGGCGAGTGAGTTCACCGAACAGTAATGGCGATCGGATCTCGAATGCCGGCATCAGGATCTTGTTGCGGACAAGCAGGATAGATAATATACTCTTAGATGCGGCGCCCAATTACTCGGCCGGGGCGCCACTTCCGCTTCCCGCTCTCGCCTCGAGGGTGCATTCGGCGGATGACCGCGCACCGCAAAGGTTGGAGCCGCACGTTGATGTCCAAACTGTTCGTCACCCCTATGTCCTGGATACTGGCCGTCGCCGTTGTTCTCCTCGACCGGGCCCTTTCCCTGGAACTGCCCGAGAGCCCGGAGTGGCAGGAACTCGGCTCGCCGACATAGAAATGGTGCTTGACCATCTGACCTGCCGGCGAATACTCCCGCCGGGCGACTCCCCTGTAGGAACGCACTCGAGCCTCGCGCGTCCGAAGGGAGGCGAACTTGCTGTACCCCCCGGCCGACATCGACACCATCGAGCTGAACGAGGCGTTCGCCTCGCAGGCCGTCGCGGTGATCCGGGGCGCCAAGCTCGACCCGGCCAGGATCAACCCGCACGGCGGGGCGATCAACCCTCGGCCACGCGGTCGGTGCGACCGGCGGCATCCTGACCCTGCGGGTGGCCAAGGGCCTGGTGCGCCGCGAACTCGGCATCGTCAGCGTGTGCATCGGCGGCGGCCACGCCCTAGCTCCCTGCTGCGCCGCGTGCGCTGACCACCGAACTCCCCTGAGTGCGAACTGGGTGCGCTCGACTGATCCATATGTACTGCCAACCATCCATTGAGCGGAAAGAGGATTCCCATGACCGGACTTCCCGCCAGCGCATGTGCACAACATGAACGCGAAACCGCCTCCGAAGATCTTCTGGCGACAATGTCGTCGGACGCTCTTCTGGTCGCCGCCGACGCTCTCCGCGCATGGGGGGCCGAGAGCGACTCGGAGAGGATCGAAATGTGGGTTGCTCAACGGACGACAGAGCAGCAGCAGGCCCCGTACGAGCCGATTTTCTTGTAACGGACCTGCGCCGTCGACACCAACGAAGTGCACGATGCGGGTGGCCAACGACAGCGTTGCCGGAGGATTCGGCCCAGTTTGCGTACCGCATCCCCTCGCACCGCAACCCGGTGACAGCCCCGCGGTTGTTCGCCGTGCTGCTCGAGGACCTGGAGGATGTGCCGCCGGTCCTGGCCCCGACAAGCTGCGCGGCTTCGGCACCGCCCACCGTCCGTCAGGCCATGCCGCGCATCGACCACCGTAGCTCCACCAGTCCCCATGCCAGAAGAGGTACCAGCGGTCGTGCTGGTCGGCCGATCTTATTTCCCGGCAGTCTGTTTCACGGACAAGCGCGGCTGATCGGCGAGCCGCGCCCCGTCGCCGAGGCAGTCGAATCCGGCACACTCACCCATGTCAGGTGCCGAGACATCTCAACCGGCACTGAACGGGTAGATCTCGTCCCCCGAGTCGTGGTCGACATCGAATACCGGGGACCTGAGATTGTCGAAGTCCGCCTATGAATGCTTGCCGACGAGCCGGTAGTGCATGCCGCATGGGCGCCGGATCCGGAGAGGTAGCGGACAAGTGATACTGCCCCCCGACCCTGCAGAATCGCTCTGCACCGTGCCGGTAGCCTTCTCGATGCCAGTCACGCGTTCACCAACGAGCGACCCCAGGTTTCATTATCCGGACGACGATCGATTCTTCGGCGCGAAACGAGCCAGTGACTTCATTGCGTCGACGGAGACAAATCATCATGCAC
Organism: Rhodococcus sp. 14C212; assembly: GCF_011058195.1. NCBI lineage: Bacteria > Bacillati > Actinomycetota > Actinomycetes > Mycobacteriales > Nocardiaceae > Rhodococcus > Rhodococcus sp. 14C212. The sequence continues at coordinate 27,100 of NZ_JAALEH010000027.1, forward strand.
AAATAATCTTGTAGCACAAGATATTTCAGAACTCGGTCAGCAATGCAGCACCCCACGGGATATGACGGGTCGTGTATCCGCGCGTGCGCCGCCTCGAAACGGTTCGCCCTACCCCCTTCGACTGGGATGGCGGTCCGTGGAATTGCCGAAACCGAGGCGGGAGAAGGCGGCGCGGGCCCACTCGAGGCCGGCGCCGTGAGCCTGTGCGTAATCCAGAGCTTTCGAATGCGATTCTTCTTTGGGTACCGAACGACCAACCGAAGGTGGCAACTACCGGCACCTGGTCACGAGAGTAGATCCCATCGAGCGATACCGGCAGTAAGTCGCCCTTCGCTGGGGATAGAGTACTTTCAGTTGGTTGCGAAGCGCCGAAAGTGGAGGTCCACACGTGGCACGCAGAACAGTCGTCGAGACATTCGACGACATCGATGGAACCCTGCTGGAGACCGAAGGGGAGACGATCAGTTTCGCCCTCGATGGAGTCGAATACACCATCGACCTGAACAAGAAGAACGCCCGGGACTTCCGCAAGAAGATCGACTACTACACCGCACATGCCACCCGCGTCGGAGGACGCAAGCGGCGAGGCGGCACGGCCCGACCGACCAGCTCTGGTTCGCCGAATTCCAAAGAAGTTCGACAATGGGCCATCGAGGCCGGCTACGAGGTTCCTGCCCGCGGTCGACTGCCCCAGTCGCTCGTCGATGAGTACACGGCCGCACACTGAAATCCCGTACCACCCACGGCACGGCCTTCCTGGGTTCGCCCTCGGGGCGCCTGCTCGTGCCGGTGGGTGCGCCATCCGCCCTCCGCGCCGACGACCTCATCCAGCTTCCGCAGATCTCCGACCACATACAAGGGGAGTGTCCATAAGGACACTTCCCGCCCTCGTTCGACCATGCCTGCGCATCGGTTCGCCCATTCGGCGGTGCGAAGCCCTCAGCCGGGATCGCTACGATGCTCCGGTTCGCGGACTATCCGCGGCGGGCGGTCGTATCCCGTACCTGAATGCTGTAGGGCAGTAGCTCGTTTCGTGGGGGACTCTCGTCGCCGGTGATCCGTTGGATGAGCATGCGGGCGGCTCGTTGCCCCATCAGGTCCCGCGGCACCGTCACGGTACTCAGCTGCAAGGGGCCTGCGCTCGAAAAACTCATGTCGTCGAAACCGGTCAGGGCCACATCTTCGGGCACGCGCTTGCCGATTTCTCGGCAGACGTCGAGAACACCGAGGGCGATCAGGTCGTTGCCGCAGACGATCGCATCGGTTTCGGGGTGTTCGGCGAACAGCGCCCGTGCGCGCAGTGCCCCGGATGCGCGGGTGAGTTCGCCCCACACGTCTGGTTCGTTGATCGCCTGCAGGCCTGCTTTGGTGAGGGCGTCGCGGTATCCCGCCATGCGGTTGACGGACACACTGGACGTGTCGGGACCGCCGAGGATCGCGACTTTGCGTCGGCCGGTGGCGACGGCATGGGAAGCCATCTCGAACGAGGCGGAACAGTCGTCGATACCGACCCAGTCGGAGGGCTCGTCCTCGACCTTGCGATAGAGCTGCACCACGGGGATGTTCTCGTGCCGGAGCTTGTCGAGGAGCGGCTTGTCGTCGGCGACGAGCGAGGTGAAGATCAGGCCGCTGCAGTTTCGATCGACCTGGGCCAGTGCGACATCGGCCTGGCGGGAGCCGTCCACGCCGACATGGGAGACGAACACCTCGTAGCCTTCCTCGGCGGCGGCAGCGACCACACCGCCGGCGACCTCGGTGTAGAAGGGGTTGGCGATGTCGGCGAGGAGCAGTCCGATGGCTTTCGTGGTACCGGAGCGAAGCTCCCGGGCGATTCTGCTGGGCCGAAATCCCATCTCTTCGGCAATGGCGAGAATCCGTCGACGTCGCTCCTCGCTCACCCCCGGCGCCCCGCTGAGCGCGTAGGAGACTGCCGCCGAGGACACCCCTGCCTGACGAGCGACATCGCTCATCGTCACCCGGCGAGGACGCCCTCCGCGGCGACGGTCCCCGCTCGGGGGGTGGGAGACATCAGCCATACCGAAAGCTTAGTCGGTTAAGCGCTCCATGCAGGTCAGGACTTCCCGGCACGGCGTGCACTATGTCCGGCTGATTCGGTTAACCACCTTGACTTACAGGCATGGCGGACTCGAGTCACCCTGTACGAGCGCAGTCCCGCGCGCATATCACCAGGTGAACGTGCAATCGCTCCCCGAATCTTTGGGGCTTGTGCGCTGGAACACAGAGATGTACCGTGACTTATGCGATTAAGCGAAAGGAGAGCATCATGAGTTCCACCGTTGAGATGAAGGACGAGGCCGCGGTCGCGTACACGGGACCCAAGCCGTACGGCATGAGTGACGACCTGATCGTTCCGGGTGCCCTGGACCTCGACTGTGACGAGCGGCTGTGGGTCCCACAGTCCCAGGACGTCGAGTTCCGCCCGCTGGTGCTGTCGGCGAGCCAGGGCTACTTCGTGAACATCCTGCGGGTGCGCCGCTCGGGAATCCTGTCCCGCCACCGGCACGCCGGCGCGGTGCACGCGTTCACCCTGCGTGGCCGTTGGCACTACCTCGAATACGACTGGTGGGCCGAAGAGGGCACCTACGCCTTCGAGCCGCCCGGCGACATCCACACCCTCGAGGTCCCCGAAGACGTGACCGAGATGGCCACCCTGTTCCACGTGAGCGGCGCCTACATCTACGTCGACGTCGACGGCAACACCGTCGGCATCGAGGACGTCTTCAGCAAGATCGACAAGGCCCGCGCCCACTACGAGACGGTCGGTCTCGGCGCCGACTACGTCGACCACTTCATCCGCTGACACTGCTCCGGCGGACACCGCCCGACATGGCCCAACCTAAACCGAGTGCTCTACGCACGCGGGGGCGGCGTCCGCCGGCATTTCACCCTCTTTCAGCCCTGAGCCCGCCCGCGGGCGAAAGTACAGGTTTCCCCATGCGAGCTCTCACCAAGAAAAGTGCCACCCCCTGCGACGTCCGCGTGCAGAATCTACCCAAGCCCGAACCGGGCCCGGGACAGGTGCGGGTTCGCACCGAGGCCTGCGGCCTGTGCGGCAGCGACGTGCACGCCTGGCGTCACGACACCGGCTATGAATGGGTCCGCCCCCCGGTAGTGCTCGGACACGAGGCGGTCGGATACGTCGAAGCTCTCGGTGATGGTGTCGACCCGAACTGGCTCGGCAAGCGCGTGGTGCCCGTGGCGATAGACGGCTGTGGGGTATGCACGCTGTGCGAGCGCGGATTCCGCCAGATCTGTCCCCAGCGCACTGTCCTCGGGCTGTCCTTCGACGGCGCCGCCGCCGAGTCGTTCGTCGTTTCCGAGGTCCGCCTGGTCGAGGTCGACCGCGACCTGCCGGCGTCGACACTGGCCCTGACCGAACCGCTCTCGGTCGCCTGCCGCGCTGTCGCGCACATCGAGAACGCCGGTGGGGGCCCCACCCAGGTGGTGGTCTCCGGACCCGGACCGATCGGCACGATGGCTGCTCTCGTCCTCGCGCAGCGAGGCCACGACGTCGTACTTTCAGGAGTCGACAACGACGAGAACGGGCGATTGCCGCTCGCCCGCACACTCGGTCTGCGCACCGTGATCGCCGAACGAGACGACCTGCCGTTCACCCCTACCGCCTGGGTCGACGCCTCCGGTTCGACCGCGGCGCTCGATGCCGCCATCGCTGCCGTCCTCCCCGGCAGCCCCATCTCCGTCGTCGGCCTGTTCGCCCGCACCGGACCGATCGACTTCAATGCCGTCACCCGCAAGGAGATTCGCTTGCAGGGCAGCTACGGATCGACCAAGGCCGACTACCGGGCCGCTGCCACCGCCATGGCCGTCGACCCGACACCGTGGCCGCAGCTGGTGACCGAGATTCCCCTCACCGACGCGGCTTCGGCACTCGAACGTGCCGCGGCCGGCCACGACATGAAGGTCGTGCTCGTCCCATGACCACACCGGACCCCACCCCTGTCCCGAAAGGCCACGCCATGTCCAGTTCCGATGTCGCTGTCGAACCAGCTACTCACGCGGCCGGGCGCACGTCGATCGTCAAGGTCGCCTTCGCCAGCATGATCGGTACAGCCGTCGAATGGTACGACTTCTTCCTCTACGGCTCCGCCGCCGCGCTCGTCTTCGGACCCCTGTTCTTCCCCGACAACGAACCTGCCACGGCCACCCTGCTCGCGTTCGCGACCTTCGCGGTGGGATTCTTCGCTCGACCGCTCGGCGGCATCGTCTTCGGTCACTACGGTGACAAACTCGGCCGCAAGAAGATGCTGGTCGTCAGCCTGCTCATGATGGGCGCCGCGACCTTCGCCATCGGATTGCTGCCGACCTTCGCGAGCATCGGCATCGCCGCACCGATACTGCTCATCGCCTGCCGGCTCCTGCAGGGCTTCGCCGTCGGAGGAGAATGGGGCGGAGCAGTGCTCATGGCCGCCGAACACGGCGACAACGACCGCCGCGGATTCTGGACCTCGTGGACCCAGGCCGGCGTTCCTCTCGGAAACCTCCTCTCCGCGGTGGTGCTCTGGGTGCTGGCGATGGTCCAGAGCGACGAAACCTTCGATTCCTGGGGATGGCGAGTTCCCTTCCTGCTCAGTGCGGTACTGGTCCTGATCGGCCTCTGGATCCGTCTGAGCATCGAGGAATCCCCCGTCTTCGCCGAAAACAAGAGGGCCCTCGAAAACCACAAGAGCGAACACGCCCCCATCATCGAAGTCCTGCGCAAGTACCCGCGCGAGGTGCTCATCGCCATGGGACTGCGACTGGTGGAGAACACCTCGTACTACATCTTCACCGTCGTGGTGATGACATACATGGTCACCTACCTGGACATGCCCAAGAGTGCCGCGATCGCCGGTGTGCTCATCGCCTCCGTCGCCCAATTCTTCCTCACGCCGCTCATCGGCGCCCTGTCCGACCGAGTCGGCCGTCGGCCCCTCTACTTCACCGGCGCACTCGGCGCCGGCATATGGGGATTTGTGTTCTTCCCCCTCATCGACACCGGCAATCAGACCATCATCGCGGCGGCCATCTTCATCGGCCTGATCTTCACCACACTGATGTACGCGCCACAGGCGGCGATGTTCTCCGAACTCTTCGGCACCAGCGTCCGCTACAGCGGCGCCTCCCTCGGCTACCAACTCGCCTCGGTGTTCGCCGGCGGTCTGGCCCCCGTCATCGCAGTCTCACTGCTGGGAACCGTGGAGGAGAAGAACACGATCGCGGTCAGCATCTACCTCGCCGTCCTGGCCGTGATCACCATCATCGCCGTGATCGCCGCGAAGGAAACCGCCCGCACCTCCCTCGTCCACGACCGGGTCCTCGACGAGGCTACCCGGAACTGACAACGCCGCCGGGCCGGTGTGCGGTGCTCATCCGCACACCGGCCCGGCCAAAAGGTTTCGTTTCCGATCCGAGCAGAAAGAGCTCTCGCATGAACGCCCCTGTCCACACCCCGGTCCTGGACCTGTTCCGACTCGACGGCAACGCGGCCATCGTGACCGGGGCATCGCGCGGTTTGGGCCGTGCGCTCGCCATCGCCCTCGCGGAGGCCGGAGCCGACGTCGTCGCCGTCGACATCGGGGAACTCGATCAGGTCGCCAAGGAAGTACGCGCCCGGGGAGTCCACTGCGCGACCCGCACCGCCGACCTGAGCGGCCTGACCCCCGAATCGGCGGCAGACCTCGTCTCCTGGGCGAAGGCCGAGTTCCCGCATCCGACGATCCTGGTCAACAACGCCGGCATCATCCGCCGTGGTCCCGCGACCGAAACCACACCCTCGGACTGGTCGGCGGTGCTCGACCTCAACCTCACCACACCCTTCCTACTCAGCCAGGCCTTCGCGCAGTCCGCCCTGGACGACAACGCCGCCGCCAGCATCATCAACATCGCATCGGTCAACTCGTTCCAGGGCGGGATGGAGGTCCCGTCCTACGCCGCCTCCAAACACGGAATCCTCGGCCTGACACGCGCTTTGGCAAACGAGTGGGCAGCCCACCACATCCGCGTCAACGCGATCGCCCCGGGCTACATGGAAACCGAATTCACCGCCGCCCACCGCGACGACCCCACCCGGGCCGAGAACATGCTGCGCCGCATCCCCACCGGCACCTGGGGACGGCCGGAAGACCTCGCCGGCGCGGTTGTCTTCCTCGCGTCGGCCGCGTCCACCTACGTCACCGGCACCGCCCTGTCCGTCGACGGTGGATGGCTGTCCCGATAACACCGCCGACTACCTGGAGGACCGCCCATGGCACCGAAGCCCCCGAACCGTCCCGTCGTCCCCGCCGCCGATGCCCGATCGTGGTTGCTCGTATCCGCAGCCCACAGCCGGCACCTCGGTGACGTACGCACCGAAGCGGCGGACGCCGTCGTGTACGACCTGGAAGACGGTGTCGTCCCCTCCGCGAGACCCGCGGCACGAGAAGCCCTCTACCTGTGGCTCACTCGCGGCGGCACCGGCTGGGTCCGAATCAACCCCGCCGGAAGCGAGGACTGGAACCGCGACCTCGACGCACTCGAGGGAGCGCCCGGACTGCTGGGCGTGATGCTCGCCAAATGCGAATCGGCAGAACAGGTCACCGAGACCTCCACACGATTACCTGCCGGCACCCCCGTCCTGGCACTCGTCGAGTCGGCACTCGGCATCGAACGCGCCTACGACATCGCGTCCGCAGAACCAACTTTCCGGCTCGCCTTCGGCAGCGGCGACTTCCGCCGCGACACCGGCGCAGCCGACCTCGCACCGGCCCTGTCCTACGCGCGGGGACGACTGGTGGTCGCGAGCCGAGCAGCGGGACTGCCCGGCCCCATCGACGGCCCCACACTCACCACCGCCGAGGACGCGCTCACCGACGCGCTCGCCGTGACCCGCACCATGGGTTTGTCGGGCAAGCTGTGCATGCACCCCGAGCAGGCCCTCGTCATCAACCGCGCCCTGAGCCCTACCCCGACCGACATCGACTGGGCCCGCGACGTCATCGACCAACTCGGCGCGGACGGCACCCACGTCAGAGACGGTAGCGACCTCCCCCGGCTGGCCCGAGCCCGAGCGATCCACCGCCTCGCCTCCGTCTTCGCTCGATCGTGAGGATAATGGGACAGGCGCGACGAGAACCCAGTCGGCAGCACTCAGCGGCGGTGGGTGTCATGACAACGGAGACAGCACTCAGTACCGGCGGACGAGTTCGGGATAGCGAGCTCGCAGATGGAGGCCGCACCGCAGCGCGCAGTCGTCGGCGATCCACGGCCAGGCATTCCAATCCCACTCGGCCGGTTCGGCGAGCGCGCCCGCGACCGTGACCGTGCTGTCCGCGCGTCGGTCCAGGACCACGGTGGGATCGTTCCAGCGCACGTTCGAGGCGCGGAGGAGGATGCGACCAGCACGGCCGTGACCGGCCTCGGTGCGCGATCGGCGGATTCGTCGGTGGCGTCGAGCACCACGGCAACGTCGTCCTCGACGACGGCAATGGGCGCCCCACCGAGACCGGGGTGGTACCGGCTGTGCCGACCTGTGAACCACGTCGGGCTGCGATGGATGCCACAGGAGGGATGGGGGTCGGTTCGGTGAACCTGTGCATCTCATGCCCCCGAGTACCCCCCGTTCCGCACTCCGGTGTTCGTGCTGACCCACCACACGCGCCCGTCGTTCACCCTCTCCGACACCACGTTCCACTTCGTCGACGGCGACCCGGGCACGGTCCTCGAGCGGGCGCGGGCGGTGGCGCGGGGCAAGGATGTCCGGCTCGGTGGTGGGGCTACCATCGTCCGGCAGTTCCTCGAGGCCGACCTCGTCGGCACCGTGCACGTGGCGGTCTCGCAGGTGCAGCTCGGATCCGGAGTACGACTCCGGGAGTCACCCGATGAGCTACTCGACCGGTTCCACCTCGAGGTCGTGCCCAGCCCGAGCGGCGTGACGCACACCTGTTCTGGCGCAGGTGACACCCGCGGCGCTCTGGATTCCAGAGCGCCCCCTCGACACAAGGAGCCAGAGGACGCGCCGGCGAGTTCTCCCGGCCATGTCGTTCGGCGCACCTCTTCGCGCCGGCACGACCACGTCCTTTCTCCTGCCCCCTCGGCAGCGGCCGTCAAGGTTCTCGCTGTCGCTTGCTCCCTTCCGCCCTGCCCTGCTCCTTCCGACGACGAGCCGGAGTGACGCCGTGCCGTGGTCACCGCGCTCGACTCACACGGACGTGGCGAGCCGACCGCGCACGATTCAGGAGACCGAGTTCACCGACTCGGGAAAAACCATGCGGCCGAGCACATTGCGCATTTCGGTGAGAAGAGCCGGGTCCACGCCGGCGAAGTGCCGGTCCGACACCTCCTCGCTGAGCCGGCGCGCCTCGTCGCACAGCTTTCGCCCCTCGTCGGTGGCGACGATGAGTTTGTTGCGCCGGTCTCCCGGATCCGCGGTGCGCGCCACGAGGCCGCGGCTTTCGAGTTCGTCGACGATCGCGACGATCTGGCTGGGGTCGAGTCCCATGTCCGCGGCGATGCGGCGCTGCGCCACCCCGGAGGGTTCGTCGCACGCGAGGGAAAGCACCGTGTAGGGGCGCACCCGCAGCCCGAGCGGGGCGAGAGCCTCGTTCACCGATCGCACCACCATCGCGCTGGCACGCGTCAGCAGAAATCCCAGGTCGTCCTCGAGGACGCGTCGACGTTCCATTCCGACAGCCTTTCGTCGTGACCCTCAGGGTAGCAGTTCCTCAATCGTTGACATTTTCAATAGTAGATGTTCCTATGTGATTGGGAGTACATCAGCTCGAGCAACGGAGGATCTCGTGGACCTCAGCAACAAAGTCGCCGTCGTCACCGGTAGCGGACAGGGCCTCGGCCTCGCCTACGCCACCGAGCTGGCCCGCCACGGCGCCGCGGTCGTGATCAACGACGTCGACCAGGCCACCGCCGATGCCGCCGTCGCGACGATCACCGCCGCGGGCGGACGCGCCGTCGCCGTCGTCGCCCCCGTCGGTCCCACCGAGACGGCTCGGAAGCTCGTCGCCGCCGCGGTCGAGCACTTCGGCCGCCTCGACGTGATGGTGACCAACGCCGGCATCCTGCGTGACAAGGTGCTGTGGAAGATGACCGACGACGACTTCGACGCCGTGATCGACGTGCACCTGCGCGGCACCTTCACGTGCGTGCGCGAGGCCGTGCTGCGCTTCCGCGAACAGGGCGAGGGCGGGCGCATCATCGCCATCGGCTCCCCCGCCGGCCAGCGTGGCAACTTCGGCCAGACCAACTACTCCGGCGCCAAGGCCGCCGTCGTCGGCATGGTCCGCACGTGGGCGATGGAACTGCAGCGCGCCGGCATCACCGCCAACGCCGTGTGCCCCGTTGCCGTCACCGCGATGACCGAGACCGTGCCGATCTTCGCGCCCTACATCGAGCAGATGAGGCAGACCGGCGAACTGCCCGCGGTCATCCGCCGCGAGGTCGGGATGGGCACCCCCGAGGACGTCGCGGGCCTGATCGCCTTCCTCGCCTCCGACGACGCCGCCGACATCACCGGTCAGGCGTTCTCCGTCGGCGGGGATCGCCTCGCACTGTGGTCGCACCCGCAGCTGACCGCCACCGCCTTCCACGACGGCGGCTTCTCCGCCGACGACGTCGCCGCCCAATGGCCCATCGTGTTCGCCGACCGCGTCGAGTCCGTCGGCGAGGAATTCCCCGAGGAGGTGCTCGCCAAGTGAGCCGCTACGAGTACGGCATCGACTTCGACAAGATCGACGCCCTCGATATCCACACCCACGTCGAGGTCGACGGCTGCGGCCATCGCTCGATGGACGACGAACTGATGGCCGCGTCGGAGAAGTACTTCAAGTCCGGCGAGGAGCGCACCCCCACCATCAAGTCCATCGCCGAGCACTACCGCGAGCGGAACATGGCCGCGGTCGTGTTCACCGTCGACGCGCAGTCGGCCACCGGGCACGCCCCGAACTCGGTCGAGGAGATCGCCGAGTTCGCCGCCGAGAACAACGACGTGCTCATCCCGTTCGGCTCCGTCGACCCCCTGCAGGGCAAGGCTGCCGTCAAGCGGTTGCGCCGCCTGGTCGACGAGTACGGCGTCAAGGGCTTCAAGTTCCACCCGAGCATGCAGGGCTTCGAGCCCAACGACCGGCGCTTCTACCCGCTCTACGAGGCCCTCGTCGAGGCACAGGTGCCGGCCCTGTTCCACACCGGGCAGACCGGCATCGGCGCGGGACTGCCCGGCGGGCACGGCATCAAGCTGCGCTATTCCGACCCGATGCTGCTCGACGACGTCGCCGCCGACTTCCCCGACCTGACCATCGTCATGGCCCACCCCGCGGTACCGTGGGTCGACGCGCAGATCTCCATCGCCACCCACAAGGCCAACGTCTACCTCGACCTCTCCGGTTGGTCGCCGAAGTACTTCCCGCCGCAACTGGTCAAGGCCGCGAACACGATGCTGCGCCGCAAGGTGCTGTTCGGATCCGACTTCCCGGTCATCCAAGTGGATCGATGGCGCAACGATTTCGCCACTCTCGACATCAAACCCGACGTAGCCCCGATGATCTTCAAGCAGAACGCGCTGCGCGTTCTCGGCATCGAGCGCTGACGTCGGTACCTGCGAACCGAGGAGTTCCCATGACCATTCCCGCCACCGCCACCACCCACGTCGCCACCCTGGACGATCTCGAGGCACTCGTCGGGCAACCGCTCGGCGTCAGCTCGTGGCTGTCCGTCGAGCAGGACCGCATCCAGACCTTCGCCGACGCCACCGACGACCACCAGTGGATCCACCTCGACGTCGAACGGGCGAAGAAGGAAAGCCCCTTCGGCGGCCCCATCGCCCACGGCTACCTCACGCTCTCGCTGATCATCCCGATGTGGAGCGAGGTACTGAAGGTCGACAGCGTGACCATGGCCGTCAACTACGGCCTGAACAAGGTCCGCTTCACCAACCCCGTTCCGGCCGGCGGCAAGGTCCGCCTCAACGCCACGCTGAAGTCGCTCGAGAAGCTGCCGAAGGGCGGCGTGCAGATCACGATCGACGGCATGATCGAGCTCGAGGGCAGCGAGCGGCCCGCCGTCGTCGTCGAGGCGGTCTACCGCATGTTCGAGTAGCGGCCGCCGCCTGCAGTCGAGCGAATGTACCCTTCTGTCGATCTACGAAGCTGAAGGGTACATTCGCTCGTTTCGGGACGGCTTACGGTTGCACGAACGCGGGCAGCAGTGTCTGCGCGACCCGTTCGTTCCAGTCGGCGTCGATGTCACCGCTTCGGGCCCGTTCCGCGAAGTAGGCGCCGACGATGCAGTCCAGGAACGTTTCGACGTCGAGGTCGGCTCGCACAATTCCCCGCGAGATGTGGTGTCGCACGACCTCTGTCAAGGTACTGCGGTGGCGCACGAGCACCGAGCGGATGAGACCGGTGAACGCGGGATCCGCATCGGTCACCAGCGCAGCGAGGCCGCCGAAGCCGACGCCCCCGTCGACCGAACGCAGGGACTGCTCGGCCAGCCACCTCAGTACTTCGTGCGCCGTGGCGTCCGGATCGGGCGACGAGGGCTGCGCAATCGGCTCCATCACCGCGGTGAGCATCTCGTCCCTGTCGCGGTAGCGGCGATAGATGGTGGTGCGGGCCATGCCCGTGTGTGCGGCCACGGCCTCGATCGTCACCGCCTTGGGTCCCTTGCGACGAAGCAGTTCGAGCACGGCGTCGGCGATGCGTTCCTCCGGCGTGGCAGTCCCCTCACCTGGCCGCATGCGCCACTCCTGTCCGCTGTCTCGACTTACGACGATCCTACAACAGCGCTACACTTGATGTAGCTACGCAACATGTAGCGATTCGAAGAGAGGTGCGCACATGAAGATCTCGAACTCGTCGGCCGGAACGATCGCCCTGATCCTGGGCATCGTCACCATGACCGCATCGGTGTGGTTCGACACCACCCCCGTCGGCTCCGGTGTCACTCTCGGACTGGGTGCCATCGCCGCGATCTACGCCCTGTGGTCGCTGATCGCCCGCGACCCCACCAAGGATCACTGGTCCCTGTCCGTCGTCGGCTTGATCCTGTTCATCTCGCCCTGGATCGGACAGTTCGCCGGCGACGGAGCAGCCTGGACCGCGTGGATCGCGGGCGCGCTCATCATGCTCGTCGGCGGCGCCGCGTACCTCGCCGACGAGTCCGCCGACGTCGCGGCGGCGACCCGGGAAGAGGAACGACGCACCTATGCGTCCACGGCCCACTGAGAACGCCGAAGGGGAGGTTGCCGGCGACGTGTCGCGGCAACCTCCCCTTCGAGGGTCCGAAGAACCTACACCAGCAGCTCGGCGATCTGAATTGCATTGAGGGCAGCGCCCTTCCGCAGGTTGTCACCCGAGACGAACAGCGCCAGACCACGCCCGTCCGGCACACCCGGGTCCTGACGGACCCGGCCCACCAGCGACGGATCCTGGCCCGCGGCCTGCAGCGGTGTCGGAACGTCCACGAGGCGCACGCCGGGGGCGTTCGCGAGCAGTTCCTTCGCGCGCTCCACCGACAGCGGGCGTTCGAACTCGGCGTTGATCGACAGCGAGTGGCCGGTGATCACCGGCACGCGCACGCAGGTACCCGACACCAGCAGGTCCGGCAGTCCGAGGATCTTGCGGGACTCGTTGCGCAGCTTCTGGTCCTCGTCGGTCTCGCCGCTGCCGTCGTCGACGAGCGAACCCGCGAGCGGCAGCACGTTGAACGCGATCGGCGCGACGTACTTGTCCGGAGCCGGGAAGTCGACGGCGCTGCCGTCGTGCACCAGCTTCTCGGCATCGCCGATGACGGCGCGCGCCTGGCCGAGCAGTTCGTCGACGCCGGCGATGCCGCTGCCGGATACGGCCTGGTAGCTCGAGACGATCAGCCGCTGCAGTCCGGCCTCGTCGTGCAGGACCTTGAGCACCGGCATCGCGGCCATGGTGGTGCAGTTCGGGTTGGCGATGATGCCCTTCGGCGGGTTCTTCGCCTCCTGCGGGTTCACCTCGCTCACGACGAGGGGAACCTCGGGATCCTTGCGCCAGGCCGAGGAGTTGTCGACGACGGTCGCGCCGGCGGCGGCGAACCGCGGCGCCTGCGCGCGCGAGAGGGTCGCACCCGCCGAGAACAAGGCGATGTCGATGCCCTTCAGATCCTCGTCGGAGGTCGCCGCTGCGTCCTCCACGACGATCTCCTCACCGCGGAACGGCAGCTTCTTGCCGGCCGAGCGGGCCGACGCGAAGAACCGCACCGTGTCGGCGGGGAAGTTGCGCTCTTCGAGCAGGGCGCGCATGACGATGCCGACCTGTCCGGTGGCACCGACAACAGCGAGAGTGGTCACAGCGATTACCGTCCCGTTCCGGCGTGGACGACGGCTTCTTCCTCGCCGCCGAGTTCGAAGGCGGCGTGCAGGGCGCGCACCGCGTCGTCGAGTTCCGTGTCGTCGACGAGCACCGAGATACGGATCTCCGACGTGGAGATGAGGTCGATGTTGATGCCCGCGTCCGCGAGGGCCTCGCAGAACTTCGCCGTGACGCCCGGGTGGCTCTTCATGCCGGCGCCGACGAGCGAGACCTTGCCGATGTGGTCGTCGAACAGCACCTGGGTGAAGCCGATCTCCTCCTGCTGCTTGCTCAGCAGTTCCACGGCGCGCGGGCCGTCGCTCTTGGGCAGGGTGAAGGTGATGTCGGTCTTGCCCGTCTCCACCTTGGAGATGTTCTGCAACACCATGTCGATGTTGATCTCGGCGTCGGCGACGGCGCGGAACACCTTCGCGGCGTAGCCGGGGGTATCGGGCAGGCCGACGACGGTGACCTTGGCCTCGCCGCGGTCGTGCGCGACGCCGGTGATCAGAGCCTCTTCCACGGGGATGTCCTCCATCGATCCGGACACGATGGTGCCGGGCTTGGTGGTGTACGACGAACGAACGTGCACGGGCACGTTGTAGCGGCGGGCGTACTCGACGCAGCGCAGCATAAGCACCTTCGCGCCGCACGCCGCGAGCTCGAGCATCTCCTCGAACGAGACCTTCTCGAGCCGCTGCGCGTCCTTGACGATGCGCGGGTCGGCGGTGAACACGCCGTCGACGTCGGTGTAGATCTCGCAGACGTCGGCGTTCAGCGCCGCAGCCAGGGCGACGGCGGTGGTGTCGGATCCGCCGCGGCCGAGGGTGGTGATGTCCTTGCTGTCCTGGCTCACGCCCTGGAAGCCGGCGACGAGGACGATACTGCCCTCGTCGAGCGCGGCCCGGACGCGGCCGGGGGTGACGTCGATGATCTTGGCGTTGCCGTGGCTGCTCGTGGTGATCACGCCGGCCTGCGAGCCGGTGAACGACCGCGCCTCGGCGCCGAGCGAGTGGATCGCCATCGCGACCAGGGCGTTGGAGATCCGCTCACCGGAGGTGAGCAGCATGTCCATCTCCCGCGCCGGAGGCGCCGGGCACACCTGCTGGGCGAGGTCGAGGAGCTCGTCGGTGGTGTCGCCCATCGCCGAGACCACGACGACGACGTCGTTGCCCGCCTTCTTGGTCTCGACGATCCGTTCAGCGACGCGCCGGATCCGCTCGGCCGTCGCGACCGAGGATCCTCCGTACTTCTGGACGACGAGTGCCACGCTGGCGAACCTCCGGGGTCTTGGGTGCAAGTCCAGGGGACCAGCTTACCGATGCGGCCTGGAGGGACGGGGCTCGACCTGCCCCGGCGGCCGGCAGCCGACCGACAGCGACCTCCGGCGAGGACCGGAATCGTCGGGCGTGACAGCGGTCTCGGGCGGTGAGAGCATCTCCGGCGTGAGCATCGGCAGACGCCTCCACGTCCGAGCGGTGGACGAACGTTCCTCCGCCTCCCCCATCGAGTTGTTCTTCGATCTCGTGTTCGTCTTCGCCCTGACCCGGGTCACCGATCTCATGGCGGTGGACACGAGTGGCGTCGACGTGCTGCGCGCCGCCCTCGTCATGGCGGTGCTGTGGTGGGTGTGGGTCGGGTACTCGTGGCTGGGCAATCTCGCGCGCGCCGACGAGGGCCTCATGCGAGTGGTGATGTTCGCTGCGATGGGGGCCGTGTTCGTCGTCGCCCTGACGATTCCCGAGGCCTTCGACGACATGCCGGGCGGCCTCGACGGACCGGTGATCTTCGCGGTCGGCTACTTCACCGTGCGCCTGATCCACCTGTCGACGTTCCTCGTCCTGAGCCGGGACGATCCGCAGCTGCGGCGGCAGGTGCTCCGATTCCTTCCGAGCATGCTGGCGGGGACGGCGTTCCTGCTGATCGCGTCGCAGCTGTCCGGACCCGCGCAGACGGTGCTGTGGATCCTCGCCCTGGCCGGCGACTACCTCGGCACCTTGGCCGGAGGCACCGGATGGCGGCTCCGCTCGGTGAGCCACTTCGCGGAGCGGCACGGACTCATGGTGATCGTCGCCCTCGGTGAGTCGATCGTCTCGATCGGGATCGGCGTCGCGGCGCTGCCGATCTCCTGGGCGATCATCGTCGCGTCCCTGCTGGGTCTGTCCGTCTCGGCGCTGCTGTGGTGGGCGTATTTCGACGTCACGTCCCTGGCCGTCGAGAAGGCCTTCGACGCGGCGACGGGGCCCCGGCTGATCCGGATCGCCCAGCGTTGCTACAGCTACGCGCACCTGCCGATGGTGATCGGCATCGTCATGCTCTCGCTGGGCCTGAAGAAGATCCTCGCCTACGTCGGGGACGGGAACCATCATCGGCTCACCGACCCCCTTCAGGGCTGGCCGCTGACCGGCCTGTACGGCGGGGCCGCGCTCTATCTCCTCGCCCTGGTGTTCTTCCGCGCCTACGCGACCGGTCGCGTCGAGGTTCCCCGGGCGACGACGGCGGCCGTCCTGCTCGCACTCGTTCCCGCGGTGGGGCACGTCCCGGCGCTGGCGACCCTCGGCCTCCTGGTGGCGGTACTGCTCGTCCTCATCGGGTACGAGACCGTCCGTTATGCCGAGCCGCGCGAGACGATCCGTCACGGGGGCTGAGCCCGGACGGGCGGCTCATCCCGCGACGGTCGTACGCAGCAGCATGACGTTGTAGTCGCTCCAGCGTGACGCGACGAAATACAGGTCGTTGCCGCTGGACCACGGATGAATGTACGGCGCATACAGGCCGCCGATCTGGGCACTGGTGACGACCGCCCGCGGTGCGCTCCACGGGCCCTCCGGCCGCGCGCTCGTGCGCATCTCGATCTGCCCGCGTTCCTCGTTGCCGTAGAGCATGACGAAGGTGCTGCCCGTCCAGTGCACCGACATCTCGCCGACCGGGGCATCGACGACGGGGACCGCCGCATCGATCCCGCCGAGCACCCAGTGGGTGCCGGTCCAGAACTCGTAGGCGGTGAGGTCGCGGATCTGCGCCTCGGGCACACGCGAGACGTAGGCGGGGCCGAAGCGGCCGTTGGGGGTGCCGAAGTCGTAGACGTAGCCCTCGTGCTTCACGTACGCGTGCTGCTGGAAGTTGCTGTTGCCCGTCGCCAGCTGCTGGACGCCGGGGACCTCGACGGGGGTGTTCACTCGCGCGGCGGCCGGGTCGACGGTCCACGTCTCACCGTTGTCGGTCGAATACGCGAGGGCGGAGGCATTGGTCCACCATTCCCCCGGATCGCTCCAGGCGCGCACCGACATGAAGTTGATGTACTGGGTGCCGGCGACGGAGATGGCGGCGGTGGGCACGACGGTGGTCTCGACCCCGTCGATACCGATGCTGCCGAGGATCTCACGGGCGAAGTTCGGGTCGGAGGCGAGCACCGGTGCGCCGGAATAGCGATCACCGGGGCGGGGGTCGGGCACGGCGATGCCATCCGACAGATCGGTGTCCGCGCTGCGCATGAGGATGTTGCGGCGCCATTCGTCGCCCTCGACCGAGCAGTCGCCGAAGGTGTCGCCGAAGGCCGCGAGCACCTGGCGGCCGGGGCCGGTTTCACCGTTGTCCCACATGATTCCCAGATCGGTACCGGAGACGGAGAACCGGGTGTCGGTCCGGTTCGGGCTGCGCGGCCCGGTGACCCAGGCGACGGTGCGGGTGGGACCGGAGGTGATCGTCGGGAGCGGTCCCTGCGGTGTCCCGGCACCGGGGTTGCTGCTGCCGAAGCCGCTGCTTCCGGGTCCGGAATTCCCGCAGGGTTCGGCGCGGGCGGTGGCGGCGAACGGGACCGCACAGCCGAGCGCCAGCAGCAGCGCCGAGGAGAACGTCGTCGCCGACCGGACCGCGCTCATACCTGTTCCTCCCTGTCGAGTGACCGAAATGCGTCTTTTCTGAAACTCCTGTGACCAATGGTGACTATGTGACGAATGAGGTCAACGTATTGGATCCACGCGGCTCGTGACAGCGCCCTCCGTCTCGATCGGGTCACGGTCGTAGGGCCTGCTCCGCTCGGTCCGGCGGCGGAATTCCCGCATCCCCGGGTGGGCTGCGGCGGGGCCAGCGAGTACACTGCCTGGCATGCAGCGCGCGCTTCTCCTCGGCCGCCGCGGCGGGATCTGACCAGACCGGCTTCCCGTCGCGGGGTGTTGTCGCGCCGGTCGTATCCTCATCCGGACTCACCGGTCCCCATTTTTTGGAGCTACGTCATGTCACCCGCCGACGCATTCACCTCCGGCTCGCGCACGATCACGCCGCCGAGCAAGCCCGCCCCCGCCGATCAGCCGGCGTGGAACACGCAGAAGAACTCCTCGATGCCGACCTACCGGTACCGGCCGTTCGCCGAGGAGGTCGAGCCGGTCACGCTGCCGGAGCGCACCTGGCCGGACAAGGTCATCGACCGGGCGCCCGCCTGGTGCGCCGTGGACCTGCGTGACGGCAACCAGGCGCTCATCGACCCCATGAGCCCCGCCCGCAAGCGGCGCATGTTCGACCTGCTGGTACGCATGGGCTACAAGGAGATCGAGGTCGGCTTCCCGTCGGCGAGCCAGACCGATTTCGACTTCGTCCGAGAGATTATCGAGGACAACGCGATTCCCGACGACGTCACCATCCAGGTGCTGACGCAGGCTCGCCCGGAGCTGATCAAGCGCACCTTCGAGGCATGCGCCGGGGCCCACACGGCCATCGTCCACTTCTACAATTCGACGTCGATCCTGCAGCGCCGCGTGGTGTTCAAGGCGGACAAGGAGACGGTCAAGAAGATCGCCACCGACGCGGCCGAACTGGTACTCGAGGAGGCGAAGAACCACCCCGACACGAACTGGCGGTGGGAGTACTCCCCCGAGTCGTACACCGGCACGGAACTGTCGTACGCCAAGGAGGTGTGCGACGCGGTCGTCGACACCCTGGGCGCGACACCCGAGAACCCCGTGATCATCAACCTGCCGGCGACGGTCGAGATGGCCACGCCGAACGTGTACGCCGACTCGATCGAGTGGATGCACCGCAACCTGGCCAAGCGCGACTCGATCATCCTGTCGCTGCACCCCCACAACGACCGCGGCACCGGCGTCGCGGCGGCCGAGCTGGGCTACCAGGCCGGTGCCGACCGCGTCGAGGGCTGCCTGTTCGGCAACGGCGAGCGCACTGGCAACGTGTGCCTGGTCACCCTGGGCCTGAACATGTTCAGCCGCGGCGTGGACCCGCAGATCGACTTCTCCAACATCGACGAGATCCGCCGCACCGTCGAGTACTGCAACCAGCTGCCCGTGCCCGAGCGGCATCCCTACGGCGGCGACCTGGTCTACACGGCCTTCTCGGGCAGCCACCAGGACGCCATCAACAAGGGCATGGACATGATGAAGGCCGACGCCGACGCGGCGGGCACCGACGTCGACGACCTGACCTGGGCGGTGCCGTACCTGCCGATCGACCCGAAGGACGTCGGCCGCAGCTACGAGGCCGTGATCCGGGTGAACTCGCAGTCCGGCAAGGGCGGCGTGGCGTACATCATGAAGCACGACCACGGCCTGAACCTGCCGCGGCGGCTGCAGATCGAGTTCTCCCAGGCGGTGCAGCGCGTCACCGACGGTGAGGGCGGCGAGGTCAGCCCCAAGGAGATGTGGGACATCTTCCACGAGGAGTACCTGACCCCGATCACCCCGCTCGAGCGGATCCGGCAGAAGGTCGCCGCGGCCGAGACCGACGACGGCACCGACACCGTCACCGCGGTCGTGAAGTATCACGGCAAGGAACAGGAGATCAGCGGGTCCGGCAATGGCCCGCTCGCCGCCTTCGTCGACGCCCTGGAGACCCTGGGCTACCAGGTGGCAGTCCGCGGCTACGCCGAGCACGCCATGTCGGCCGGTGACGACGCCCTCGCCGCCGCGTACGTCGAGGCGGACGTGACCCGGCCCGACGGCGTCTCGGCCCTGGTCTGGGGCGTCGGAATCGCACCGTCCATCACGACGGCGTCGCTGCGCGCGGTGGTCTCGGCGGTGAACCGGGCCCACTGAACCGTCCGGTGCCGCGAGCACCGCGACAAACGGCGCGAATTCGGACGAACGCGGCGGTACTCTTTCGCAGGAGTGCCGCCGCGTGTCCGTTTCGGGCCGGGCGAATCTCGGTTCGGATCCGTCTCCGCACGTGCCCCACGAAAGGGAGCGTCACATGGATTTCTGGGACATCATCTGGTTCATCATCGTCAGCTTCGCGTTCATCGCGTACCTGATGGTGCTCTTCTCGATCATCGGGGACCTGTTCCGCAACCACCAGCAGTCCGGCTGGATCAAGGCGATCTGGATCGTCTTCCTGATCTTCCTGCCGTTCCTGACCGCCCTGGTCTACCTGATCGTCAACGGCAAGGGCATGGCCGAGCGCTCCGCGCGGGAGTACGCCCAGGTCAAGCAGGCTCAGGACAGTTACATCCGCGAGGTCGCCGGCAAGTCGCCCGCAGAGCACATCGCCGACGCCAAGGCCCTGCTGGACGCGGGCACCATCACCGAGGCCGAGTACCAGGCGCTCAAGGCCAAGGCGCTGGCCTGACGGCGTCCCGACCGGAAGAACCACGACGATGACGTCGGATCCGGTTCTGATCAACCGCGACGGCCCGGTCACGACGATCGGGATCAACCGTCCGGGGGTCCGCAACGCCGTCGACCGGGCGACGGCCGAGGCGCTCGCCGACGCCTTCCGCGCCTTCGATTCCGACGACGAGGCTGCGGTCGCCGTCCTGCACGGCGAGGGCGGCACGTTCTGCTCCGGCGCCGACCTGAAGGCGATCAGCGAGGGGCGCGCGAACCGGGTCGCCCCGGACGGTGACGGGCCGATGGGCGTGTCGCGGATGCGGCTGTCCAAGCCCGTCGTCGCCGCGATCTCGGGCCACGCCGTGGCGGGCGGGCTCGAGCTGGCGCTGTGGGCCGATCTGCGCGTCGCCGAGGAGGGGGCGGTGCTGGGCGTGTTCTGCCGCCGCTGGGGCGTGCCGCTGATCGACGGCGGCACGGTGCGGTTGCCGCGGCTCATCGGCGAGAGCCGCGCGATGGATCTCGTCCTCACCGGCCGTCCCGTCGAAGCCGACGAGGCGCTGCGCATCGGGCTGGTCAACCGGCTCGTTCCCGCCGGGCAGGCGCTCGCCGCGGCCCGCACGCTCGCCGCCGAGATCGCCGCCTTCCCGCAAACCTGCCTGCGCCGGGACCGCCTCTCGCTGCTCGAGCAGCACGGTCTCGACGAGGACCAGGCGTTGCTCAACGAGTTCCGGCACGGCACGGTCTCCCTGGCGCACGACACGCTCGAGGGCGCGTCCCGGTTCGCCGCCGGCGCCGGGCGGCACGGCAGCTTCGACGAATCCGGCACCTAGCCGGAGCCGTCCCACACCACATGGCCGTCGGCCCGCACAGTAAGGAAACTCGTGACCGCGGCGACGGCACACGCGCCGCGGCATCAGCGAACATGTCGGGGTGAACGAAGCATCCGGAGCAGAGAACGAACCGATGCCGTCCGAGGCCAAGGACGTCGGCCCCCTCTTCCATGACACGAAGGCTGACCTGCAGCCGGGGGACTTGCTGAAACCGCCCCTCGCGCACTCCAGGCTGTTCGCAGCCGGTTGACGTTCTGTGTCCCGGTTCCCGGACCGAGAGGACCGTATAGGCAGGGGGAATCGCAGATGTACGTCCTACCGCGCACCCAGCTGGGGAAGCGCGCGTTGTGGCTGTTGCTACCCGTGCTGCTCTACCCCCTGTACTGGTCCGTACTGCGCCTGATCCCCGACTCGTGGCGGGCTCTCAGCATTGCGGCAGGCATTGCCATCATCGGGCTCGCTGGCGTCTCGCTGGTCACGGCAGGCCTGGCCATCTTCCGGAAGGGGGAGCGGTCGATTCTCCTTGTCGTGATCGCCTCCCTCACGCTTCTACTCGTCGTCGCCTTCGCTGTTGGCGAGGCCTTCGGCGGTCGCTGACGTCGGGACGGTGCTCTCCGGCATACCACCGACGGCTATCGCAGGCTCGTACCCACGCCCGCAGCCGACGTGTGCCGGCATCCACCCGGCGACGCGATCGGCAGCTCCTCGAACCGGCCGTCCGGGAAGCGCAGGTGCACATGCACCGCACCGGCGACCACCCCCAGCGGCTCGCGCCCCAGCAGGCGCGCGAGCACGTACGTCGCGCTCAGGCTGGTCACGTCGCGGATCACGCCCAGCGGCAGCAGCGAGCCCGTCTCGGCGAGCACCTCGCGCTCCCCGGCGCGCAACACCAGCCGCAGGCCCGGCGCGATGCCCTGGACGGCGAGCGAGACCGCGACGTTGTCCCGGTCGTCGGAGCCGACCGCGGCGAGCGCCGCCGCGCGATGCACCCCGACGCGCTCGAGCAGCCGCCGGTCGCCGCCGTCGCCGACCACGGCGGGGATGTTCAGGTCGCGCACGAGCCGCAGGTTGCGGGCATTGGTGTCCCGCTCGACGCCCACCACCGGAATGCCGAGGTCCCGCAGCTCCCGGCACAGCCGCAGGCCCACCTGCCCGAGGCCCACCACGATCACGTGCCCGGAGCGGGGCAGCGACCGGGGGCCGAGCAGCGCGGTCAGGCGGGGGCCCAGCAGCCGGTCCACCACCCCGGCGGTGAACATCGCGGTGAACACGATCGTCGCCAGCATCGCGGTCGACGCGATCGCGGCGTACGCCTCGTTGCCGTGCGGATCGGCCGCCGGGCCCACCGTCGTGACCACGCGGACCGCCTCGTGGAACGCGTCGATCGCCCCCTTGCCCTCCCCGAAGGTCAGCCAGGCCCAGTCACCGAACAGCACCGCCGCCAGCCCGAGCAGCCCGGCGAGCAGGATGCGGGTGCCGGTCTCGTGGGTGCGCAGCACCGCGGTGAGTTGCCCGGCCCACCGCTGCCACACCATCCGGCGCGGCACCGCGACGGGCACCTCGTCGAGCACGTCGCCGGCCACGCGGATGCCGCGCGGTTCGCGGGTGGAGGTCACGGCCAGCAGGTCGGGTGCCACGCACGGCCCGGCCAGGGAGGCCGCGGCGAGATCCGCCGGCGACGTCACGTCACACTGCGGCAGGAACCGTGCGAGCTGATCGCCGATCGTGCGGTCGAAGATCGTCGCGACCATCGGTGCGTCCGGCTGCAGGTGCGCCGCGGCGAGCGCATACCGCAGCGCGACCACGTCGTCCTGCAGGAGCACCGCGATCCCGGCGACCGGCGGCCGGTCCAGGAGGGCCCGCAGCTCCTCGTCGTCGGGCCGGGGGGCGTGCCGCACCGCGCACCCGAGGTCGACGAGCGAGGCGCAGACCCGGCGCGCGACGGTGGTGTCGCCCACGACGACGTACGTTCCGGTGTTCCCGCTGGTTGTGTCCGCATCCGCCACGGCGACCACCTCCCCGCCTCAGGGGACCACGCAACCTGCGGCGGCGCATCCGGCGGCGCGGTCGCTGTGAGCGATTCCCGCAGCGTAGCGGCGTGTGACCGTGCGGACACGGCCGCGCTGCGGCGACACCGGCGCCGCTGTGGAAAACTCGCGACGTGGGTACAAGCACTCGAATCACCGGGCGCGGGCGGCTGGCGCTGCGCGCGGCGAAGGCCGCCTCGTGGGCGTCGCAGAAGGCGGGGCGCGGCAAGGGGTCGATGATCGGCGGCCTCGTCGCGCTGAAGATCGATCCGCGCCTGATGGAGCAGCTCGGCCGCGGCCGTCGCACCGTCCTGGTCACCGGCACCAACGGCAAGTCCACCACCACCCGGATGACGGCGGCGGCCCTGGAGACGATGGACTCCGTCGCCACGCAGGCCGACGGGGCGAACATGGACGCCGGCATCGTCGCCGCGCTGGTTGCCCACCAGGGGGCGCCGCTCGCCGCGATCGAGGTCGACGAGCTGCACACCCCGCACGTCGCGGACGCACTCGCCCCCGAAGCGATCGTGCTGCTCAACCTCAGCCGCGATCAGCTCGACCGCGTGGGCGAGATCAACATGATCGAACGCAAGCTGCGTGCGGGCCTCGAACGCCACCCGGACGCGGTGGTCGTCGCCAACTGCGACGACGTGCTCGTCACCTCCGTCGCCTACGACCACCCGAACGTGGTGTGGGTGGCGGCCGGTGCCGGCTGGTCGGGTGACTCGGTCAGCTGCCCCCGCACCGGTGAGCCGATCCTCTGGGAGGACGGGCGCTGGCACAGTACGGGATCGGATTTCGCACGGCCCGAACCGGATTGGTGGGTCGACGACGAGAATCTCTATGGGCCGGACGGTCTGGTGCTGCCGATGACGCTGACCCTGCCCGGGCGCGCCAACCGCGGTAACGCCGCTCAGGCGGTGGCTGCGGCGGTCGCCCTCGGTGCCGATCCGGCCGCGGCCGTCGCCGCCGCGGGTGTCGTCGAGGAGGTCGCCGGCCGGTACAAGACCGTGCAGGTGGGTCCGCATTCGGTGCACATGCTGCTGGCGAAGAACCCGGCCGGGTGGCAGGAGGCCCTGTCGATGATCGACCCGACGGTCGACGGTCTCGTCATCGCAGTCAACGGGCAGGTGCCCGACGGGGAGGACCTGTCGTGGCTGTGGGACGTGCGGTTCGAGCACTTCGAGGGCGTGCACGTGGTGGCGTCCGGCGAGCGCGGCACCGACCTGGCCGTGCGGCTGACCTATGCCGGGGTCGAGCACACGTTGGTGGCGGATCCGATCCGGGCCGTCGCGTCGTGCCCGCCGGGACGGGTCGAGGTCCTGGCCAACTACACCGCGTTCCGGGATCTGAACACCGCCCTGGCGAAGGGAGCCGCGCATGTCTGAGTCCACCGTGCGGATCGGGCTCGTGCTGCCCGACGTGATGGGCACCTACGGTGACGGCGGCAACGCGCTGGTCCTGCGGCAGCGCCTGCGGATGCGCGGGCAGGACGCCGAGGTCGTGTCGATCAACCTGACGGATCCCGTGCCCGAGTCCCTGGACCTGTACACCCTCGGCGGGGCCGAGGACTCGGCGCAACGCCTCGCCACCCGGCACCTGCAGCGCCATCCGGGCCTGCAACGGGCGGTCGAACGCGGGGCGCCGGTCCTGGCGATCTGCGCGGCGATCCAGGTGCTCGGCAACTGGTACCAGACGTCGGCGGGCGAGCGCGTCGACGGCGTCGGCCTGCTCGACGTGACCACCGCTCCGCAACAGACCCGGGCCATCGGCGAGGTGGTCACCGCTCCTCTCGTCGAGGGCCTGCGCCTGCCGCTGACCGGATTCGAGAATCACCGCGGCGGAACGACTCTCGGCCCCGCCGCCCGTGCGCTGGGCCGGGTCACCCGAGGCGTCGGCAACGGCGTGGGTGATGGCGTCGAAGGGGTCGTCCAGGGCTCGGTGTTCGGCACGTACATGCACGGACCGGTCCTGGCCCGCAATCCCGAGCTGGCGGATCTGCTGCTGACCCGCGCGCTCGGCATGGACTCGCTGCCGCCGCTGGACCTGCCGGAGGTCGAGCAGCTGCGCCGCGAGCGTCTCGCCTGATCCACCACTCGAACGAAACCGCCCCCGGACAGGGGTTCGGCCCGGGAATCGCTTTCGCAACCTCCGGGCCGGATCTCTGCTTCACGAGCCTCTGTCGTCCTCGGACGTCTGCTCGATTCGCACTATTGATGTTACCTGCATCACACTCCGAAGGCAAGAGGCGAGGTCCAGGGTTCAGCTGCTCCCCTTCGTCGCGCGGCGATGCTGGTCGACGACGGTGCGGGCCAGCTCCGCGACCTTGACGTTGACCTGCTGCGACGTCCGGCGGAGGAGCTCGAACGCCTCGTCGTCGGAGATCTTGTTCAGCGCCATCAGGAGACCGATCGCCTTGCCGATCTCCCGATTGCTCTCGATGCCGTTGCGGAGCGACGCGACGTCCTCGCCGCGGGAGACGGCGGCGACGGAGACGGCCGCGAAGGCAGCCAGGACGCTGCCGGCCGCGGCGGCCGCGAGGTCGAAGGCCCCCGGCGTGTCGGAGAACAGGTTCAGCGACCCGACCTTGCGGTCGTCGACCCGCAACCGGAATCCCATCGCCCCCCGCACGGGCGTCTGTCTCACGACCCCGGGAGCCAGGTGCGGCCACTGCTCGGAGACACTCAGATCCGGCTCGATCTGGGCGGCCTCTTCCTCGATCGCGTCCACGCACGGCCCCTCGCCGGTTGCGCGCTCGAGGTCGTCGACGTGCCGCGCGACGGCGTCGGAGGCGCCGACGGTGACATATGCCCGGCCGTCTCGCAGCATGAGGCTCGCATGATCGCAGCCGGGAACCAGCATCGTGGCGCCCACACAGATCGCCGCGTACGCCTCCGAGGGGTCGGCGCCGTGATAGACGATCTCGGCGAGTGCGGCGAACACCGTCGCCGGATCAGCCGCGGCTTGTCCGTTCTGCATGAGTGCTCCTCGACCTCTTCGCCGCGCCCTCAGTGCGGGGCCTCGGATCGCCATTCAACCAGACACGCCGGAACGCCCTCCGAGCCGCCGGGACAGCGAATTCGCACCCTACATGCGAATTCGGGACGCTCCGGCGGTCCGGCGGCGCGAGTTGGACATCCGTTCGAGTAGCGCCGCGCGCTGTGATGCGGTACAACACATCGGCATTGGTTTTGTGAACCAAGTCACGAATTGTTTGCAGGGGGATAAACCGAATATGACAGGCACGGCAACGCGCCGCCACACCGCACACGACGAGGACGCCCGGAGCACCCCGCTGGTGCTCACGTCCACCACCGGCGCATCGACGTCGGGGTGGCGCTCCGCTCTCGAGCACGCACTCGGCACCGCCGTCTCCGTCAGCGCCGCGGCCCTCATGGTCACCGGCCTGACGGCGATCGGCGCCACCACCACCGTCACGGGTCTCGTGTCCTTCCTCCGGACGAACTGATCGTCCCGGTCGCCCGAGCCCCGTCCCTTCCGACACCACAGACAGGAACAACACCACAGATGCACACCTCCGCTGTCGCCGCGCCCCGTCGCTCCATGAGCACCGAGGAGATCAAGGCCCGCATCGAGGCCATGTTCGCGGAACACGACCAGCAGGAGCACCCGACGGCCGACTGACGCTCGGCAACTCGGGCCACCCGTCGAGAGGAGAACCGAAATGAACGCGAACGTGGTCCAGCTACTGCTACTGCTCGGTGCCGCACTGGGCGGCACCGCGGCCTTCAAGGCCTACCTGGTGCGATCGGATTCCGAGCATCCGCACCTGTCCGACGACCTGGGCCCGGGGCCCCGGTACTGACGAGACAGCACCCGCCCGGGAGACTCCTCTCCCGGGCGGGTCTTCTCAGCCCTGACCCGGACGTCCCAGCCCTCGGAGCACCGTGCGGGCCAGTCCCGACACGTCGCGCCACGGTCCGTGCAGGACCGGCAGTATCTCCGCCGGCAACCGGGTCAGCTGCCGGCGGGTCGCCGTCACCGGGGTGAGCAGCCAATCGGCGGTGTCCACGATCCGCTCGACCTTCCGGAGAGTGAGGTCCACCCGGTCGATCGACGCGCCGAGCCGGTCCACCGCCACAGCGAAGTCCCCGAGCTGCTCGTCGAACCGCCCCAGCACCCGGTCGAAGTTCGCGAGCGAGACGCCGATCCCGTCGGCCACGCGCTCGACCCGGGCGATCGTCACGTCCGCGTTGAGCGCGGCCTGTGTCAGCCTCCTGATCCGTCCCGACGTACCGTCGCCGGGTCCGGTCAGGTCCGCCATGTCACCGCCCCGCGCCGTGTCACCGCCTCGCGCCGTGTCACCGCCCCGCGCCGTGTCACCGCCTCGCGGATCGTCATTTCGCGTCCGCTCCCTGCAGCAGCCACCGGTCGTCCACCCGATCGAGGGTGATCAGGAACCGTGTCGCGTCGACCCGTCCGTCCGGCACCGCGACGTTCTTCACGTCCTGGTCGAGGAACACGAGCACCGTCGCGCGACCCGGGTCGAGTGTCTCGACCGCGGCGTGCGACACGGACGCAACGGACACGCCCTGCCCGTTCTCGACGAGCCCGCGCAGGTCTCCCGCCACCGAGCGGTACTTCTCGGCGAACTCTCCCGTGGAGACGTCGGTGACCGCGGCGAGCGCATCGTCGAAATGCTGGTAATCGTAGGTGCCGAGGGCGATCGCGTACTCCCGCGCCCGGTCCTGCGCGTCGGCGCGCAGGCCCTCGACCTGCTCGGCCTGCCACCACCGGAATCCGCAGAAGCCGGCGGCCGCGGTGAGCAGCACGATCAGTGCAGGCGTCAGCCATCGCCGCACCCGGGAGCGCGGGGCCGGCGGATCCGACGGCACGGTCGCGGAGGCGTGGTCGACGGTGTGGTCCGTGGTCGGCATCAGTTTCCCAGTCCTTCCAACAGCTTCTGCCAGTACTGCAGCACCTCGACTCCGGTCGGGACGAGCAGCGGGTCCTGCGCCATGTCCGGCCCGGCCACCTTTCCCGGGGTGGTCTGGTGTTGCAGCCCGAGGTCGTCGGGCCGTGGCGCGACGCGGGCGCCGCGCTGGGCGAGGTCTTCGCCCGGTGGACAGTAGAGCGACAGGTTCGGCGTGCGGGGGCTTTCGTCGCCGACCATGCGGCGCTGTGTGCCGTAGTAGCAGACCGGACCCTGCGTGGCGACGAGCGAGAAGTCGCCCCGGTCGCCCTTGACCACCGAGGTCAGATCGCCGAGCGCCGCAGGGATGGAGTCGAGGCCGGCCGCCAGCGCCGGGGTCCGCGGGGCGAGCACGTCGCCCACGGTCACCAGGTTCGTCAGCAGCAGCCCGTAGTCGTCGCGGGTCTGGGCGAACAGCTCTTCCGTCTTCGCCAGCGCGTCCGGCGACCGGTCCAGCAGGTACACGAGCGCGTCCCGGCTGCCCACGAGCTGGTCGGAGACGTCCCGGACGGCGCGCATCGCGCCCGGGAAGGTGCCGGCGTCCTCGGCGAGGGTGCTCACCAGATCGACACCCTGGTCGAGGAGCGCCGCCAGGGTCGGCGCCCGTTCGGATGCCATCGTGGAGAGGGCGTCGGCGTTCTCGATCATCGACTGCAGGTCCGCGCCGGTCCCGGCGAGGGCGGTGCCCCACGTCTCGCCGAGCGTGGCGACGGACTGCGGATCGATGCTCTCGACCAGTGCGCTCATCCGGACGAGCATCTGATCCAGGCGCAGTCCCTGCTCGTCCGCCGGGACCTCGACGGTGTCGCCGTCCGTCAGGTAGGGGCCGTCGGCGGTCTGCGGTTCGATGTCGAGGGTGAGGATCCCGATCGCGGTCGCGGTGGCGATCCGTCCGGTGCTGCCCACCGGGATGCGGGTGTCCGGATCCAGCACGAGCACCGCCGTCGAGCCGCGACCGCCGTCGTCGATCGTCACCGATTCGATCTCCCCTACCGCGACCCCGCGGTAGGTCACCGTCGTTCCGGGGCCGATACCGCGTGCGTCGACCAGGTGCGCTCGCACCTCGATGCCGCCACCGAAGCTCTGCGGGCCCAGGACGTAACGGACACCGAAGGCGGTGGCCAGCAGGCCTACCACAACGAACAGCGAAACCTGCACCAGCACCGGACGTTTCATCGCGCACCTCCCCGAAGCAGGTCCCGCAGCCCCGAGGGGACGGTGACCGGCGGCGACTCGCCGAGCATCGGAACGCCGCCGGTGAGCAGCATGTCGATCGCTCCCGGCACGTCCAGAGCCCCGTCGAACAACAGGTAGTCGCCGTGCACGGACCGGGCGAAGCCGTCCATGAAGGCGTTCATGTTGGTCAGCGCCGACCCCACGGTGCTGTTGAAGTCCTTTATCCCGGACAGTATTTCGTCCAGGTCGTCGACCGCTCCGCCGATCCGGCCCGAGTCCGCCAGCACCGTGTCCAGCGAGGTGAGGACGGACGAGGTGCTCGAGACCAGCGACCGGAGGTCCTGCTCCTGAGCGGCGAGCAGGTCCACGACCTCCGCGCTGCTCGCCAGTCCGTCGTCGATCAGCTGTTGCTGCTGCGCCAACCGCGCGGTCACCGCGTCGGTGGCCCGCAGCGCGCGCGAGATGTCGTCGCCGTTCTCGGCGGCCAGCGCCATCGTCCGGTCCGTCCGCTCGAGCAGTTCCCGAACGGTCTGTCCCCGGCCGCCGAAGGCGGCGTTCAGTTCGGTGGTGATCGTGCGGAGCTGATCCAGACCGCTGCCGTTGATCACCTGTCCGAGCATCGCGAACGTGGCCTCGAGTTCCGGCCCCATCTCCGTCCGGTCGACGACGTCGCCGTCGGCGAGCAACTCCGGCGACGGTTGCTCCGGCAGATCGATCTGGACGAACGGGTTGCCCAGCGCGGACGGGAGGCGCAGGGAAGCACCGACATTCGACGGAAGCGCGGCCCATTCGCTCATGCTCAGCTCGAGGAAGGCCCGGCGCCCGTCCGTCGAGATCCCGTGCACCCGGCCGACCACAGCCTGCCCCGCCCGCACCTCGGTGCCGGGATCGATCCGATCGGCTCCGTCGAACACGGCGATCACGCGGTAGGTCTCGCCGGCGCCACTGCGTCCCGTCGGCAACTGATGCAGACCCAGTCCGCAGCCGGTCACCGAGACGGCCACCGCGGTCAGTGCCGCGACAAATCCGGTTCTTCCCCAGCGGCTCACCGGACACCTCCCTCGTTCAGCGCCCGGTCGAGCGACTCCGGCACGAGGTCCTGGAACGGATCGGACAGGTCGAAGGGAACGGTGATCGGGTTGGTGAAGCCGGCGCCCGTGCACAGGGGGAGGCGCTCGCGCTCGCAGAGTTCTTTCGCGCGGGGAAACTGGCCGAGCTGGGTGGAGATGTTCAGTCGGATACGGGCGGTGGTGTCGGCGCCGATCGTGTTGTCGATGTTCTGCATCGCCAGCGGCAGCACGTCCATGAACTCGGCGAAGTCGACCTCGTGCTGCGCGAACTGCCCGGTGAGGACCTGGGCGTTCGAGACGACGGCGGCGATGTCCTCGCCGCGGGAGCCGAGCAGGACATCGAGCCGATCGAGGATGGTCGTCAGCTGACCGATCGGCCCGGCGACGTCGAGGTTCTGTCGTTGCATCTCGGTGCCGAGTTCGGACAGCCCCGCGGCGAGCTCGGACAGGGAGCCCTGCCGGGCGTCGACGGCGGCGACCGCGACGCCGAGGTCGTCGACGAGGACACCGATGTCCTCGGACCGGGCACCGAGCACCGAGCCGGCCGACCCGAGCGCGCGAAACGCCCGGTTGATCTCCGGCCCGAGACCTGCGGTGGCGCCGGCGGCGAGGTCGAGGGTGGATCCGAGCGACCCGGATTCCGGTCCCAGCGCCGCGGCGATCGTGTCGACGCTCTCGAGCAGTTCGTCCCAGTTGATCGGCGCGTGACTGCGTTCGGGCGGAATGACATCGTCGCCCTCGAACCGCGGGCCGGTGGTGTACACCGGGCTCAGTTCCACGAACCGGTCGCTGATGATCGACGGGTTCATCACGAACGCCGACACGTCGGCCGGCAGCGTGATGTCGTCGGGGATCCGCATCGTCACCTCGACCACCGTTCCGGCCGGTTCCACGGCTTCGACGGTGCCGACGGGCAGTCCGAGCACCGCGACCTTGCTTCCCGGGTAGATGCCTCCGACGGAAGCGAACTCGGCGGTCACGGTGCGGGTGCGGTCGGTCCCGACGAACACGTACCAGGCAGCGGCGGCACACAGCGCCGCAACGACGACGATCCCGATGCCGCGCAGCCGGGTCTTCCGCGTGGTTCCGACGGTGGTCACCGGCAACCCTCCATCACTCCGAGGGCGCACAGCAGGTTGTCCGGGATCGGGCCGGCCGGGGCGTGGACGTCGACCCAGTTGCCGTTGCCCGAGGCGTCGGCCGCGGCGCGCAGGGCCGGCGGAAGCCGGGTCATCAGCACGTCGATCTGCTCGGCGTTGCGGTTCAGCGTGTCGGTCACCGACCGCATGTTCCCCAGCAAAGCGTCCATTTCGCCGGAGTTGTCGGTCAGGAACGTCGCGGCGTGCTCGGTGAGCAGCCGCAGATCCTCGACGAGTTGCACGAGGGATTCCTTACGGGCTTCGAGGATCGACACCACGGTCGTGGCGTTGTGCACGAGCAGCTCGACGTCCCGGCTCTGGCCCGCCACGATCGACGTGAGCGACTTCGACGCCTGCAGCAGGGAATGAATGCGGGAATCGTTGCGGGACAGCATCTCCGCCGCGGCGGTGGCTCCGGCGAGCGCTTCGGCGATCCGTCCCGGGTCGGACGGCACCGTGTCGGCCAGGGTGTGCATCATCGCCTCGAGGGTGGGCACGTCGAGTTCCCGGGCCACGTGCTGCGCCTCGGACGCGAGGTCGTCGAGGCTGTACGGAACGGAGGTTCGCGCCAGGGGAATACGCCCGTGGGGCAGTTCTCCGGCACCGGCGGGCGTCACCGCCAGGTAGATCTTCCCGAGGATGGTCCTGAGCCGCACCTCGGCGGTCGTCCGGTCGCCGAGCGGCTGGCCGCGGTCGACCCGGAACGTCACGATCACCCGGTCCGCCGCGAGCTCGAGGCTCTCCACCCGTCCGGCGGGCACACCCGCCACATACACCGGATCGTTGGGTTGCAGACCGGCCGCGTTGGCGAATTCCGCGGTGTAGCCGTTCGTCCGGAGCAGGTACGTGGCCCGGGGTGCGGCCAGGGCGACGGTCATCACCAGGGCAACGAGGACGATGCCCACGGCTCCGACGACGAGCGGGTTGCCGGCGCGGCCGCGGCGGCCGGCGAACACGGCCCGCAGCGCGCCGCGAATGTGCTGCGCGCGCCTCATCGGCACACCTCCGAGTACGTCGAACCGAAGATGTTGGTTTCGAAATCGCCTGCCTTGATGGTGAAGTTGCACATGTAGAGGTTCAGCCAGCCGCCGTAGTCGCTGACGCGGTTGAGACTGTCGGCCAGTTCCGGGAGCCGGCGCACCGCCTGCTCGAAGTTCTCCGTCTGCGGGATCCAGGCGTCGGTCATCACCCGCAGATCGGTGACGGTCCGGTCGAGGGGCGCCATCGCGCCGGCCATGAGCACCGCGGTCGAACGCACCGCGGTGCTGCCACGGTCGACGAGCGTGGCGAGTTGCTCACCGTCCCCGGCGAGCGCGTCACCGACGACGGCCAACCCGGAGAGCAACCGCCTGATGTCCTCGCTGCGCCGGTCGGCCACGGCGACCAGCGTCTCGAGATTACCGACGAGACTGTCGAATACCTGCTCGTGGTCGGCGATGTCGCTGCTGACCGCGGCGATGTGCAGCAGCAGGGAGTCGAGGGTGCCGCCCTGCCCCTGGAACGCCTCGATCACCGAGGTGGCGAGCGAGTTGATCTGCCCCGGATCGATCGACTCGAACAGCGGCTCGAAGCCGTTGACGAGCGCGGTGAGGTCCAGGGCAGGTGAGGTCTGCTCGATCGGGATCGTCGCGCCCTGCGGCAGTACCGTGCCGGTGCTGCGGTCCGGCAGTGTCAGCGCGACGTACCGGACGCCGATCATGTCGCCGTAGTTGATGTCGGCGGTGACGTCGGTGGTGAGTTCGAATTCCGAGTCGATCTCGAAATCCACCACGGCCCGCGAGGTCCCGTTGTCGCGGGGCGCGAACGTCACGTCCGAGACGCGCCCGACGCGCACGCCGGCGAGAGTGACGTCGCTGCCGGGGCTCAGTCCCTCGACGTCGGTGAACTCGGCGGCGTAGTCGCGGGTGGGGCCGGTGACGGTCCTGTCGAGGGTGTTGCCGACGACGACCGCGGCGAGGACCCCCACCGTGCAGAACGCCGCGAGGCGCAGCGCCGGCCCGAGCAGCGTGTTCACGAGACCGCCACCTCCGTGCCGCGGACCAGAGGTGCCAGCAGAACCGACGCCGCGGTGGACGGGTCCACCGCCCTCGCCTTCGGGTCGGACGGATCCACACCGCCCGCGATCTGCTCCAGGTAGCCGAGGGTGTCGCGCTCGGTGGCGGCCGAGAGGACCGGGTCCCCGCAGTTCGCGCCGTCCAGCCCGGGATAACGCGGGCAGTCCGCCGCGGTGTACGGCATCGGATCGGAGAAGTCCACGACCGCGGTGATGTTGAACCTGCCGGTGGCGAAGACCCGCGCGCCGGCGTCTCCGAAGGTGGTGAGGTAGCGCAGGGTGTCGTCGAGGCCGGTGGTGTCCGCGGCGAACGTACCGAGCACCGGGCTGCCGTTGCGGACGACCGAGATGATCCGGTCGGTGTTCTCCGACATCAGCGCGGAACCCTCGGCGGCCAGGCCGGCGCCGCCGCGCAGCAGCCTCGCGATGCCGTCCCGGCGCTCGAGAACGACCTCGGAGAGCGCGGCCGCGTTCTGCATCGTGCCGATCATGTCGTCCGTCGCTGCGGCCATGGCCTCGGTCACCGCCGCCAGCTGCGGCGACGCCGCCAGGCCTGCGTCGATCCGGGGACCGAGCTGCTCCGTGAGCGCGGCGGTGCGGTCGAGGGTCCGGCCGAGGGTCTCGCCGCGGCCGGCGAGCGCCTGGCTCATCGCGTCGAGCGCGACCGCGAGCCGGTCCGGGCGCAATTCCTGCAGCAGCTCCGTGGTGGTGTAGTAGAGGCCGGCCAGCTGCACGGCCTCGGCCGAGGTGTCCGCGGTGACCTGCGCACCGTCGCGCAGGCGCGGCCCGGCGGCGGGGTCGTCGGGCGGCACCAGTTCGAGGAAGACGTCACCGAACAGGGTGCGCGGCACGATCCGCACCCGCACTGCTGCCGGGATGTTGCGGATCGCGTCCTGGTCGAGTTGCATCGTGATCCGCGAGCCGGTGATGCCCGCGTCCAGGTGGGCGAGCCGGCCGACGTGCACGCCCTGGTACTGCACGCCCGCGGCACCGAAGATCACCCCGGCACCGGCCGGGACCACGGCGGTGATCACCGGATCCCTCGACAGCCCACCGGATCCGGAGACGACGAGCAGTCCGCCGGTGACGGTGAGCACCGCGACGGCGAGCACGCCGACGACGGCCAGGGTGCCGGTGCGCAGACCGAGCCGGCGGCTGCGGCGGGGCGCCGCGGACCGCGTCCGGCCGATCGACGGGATGCTCGTGCCGGACGGAGTCGTCCGGTCGCGTTGGGTCTTCACGCCAGCCCCACCCCCGGCACGGTGGGCACGAGACCCCACAACGCGAACGTCAGGACCACGTCGGTGATGCCGATGGCCAGGATGCTGGTGCGCAGTGCACGCCCGGCCGCCCGGCCGACACCCTCCGGACCGCCCGTGGCGTGGTAGCCGTACGAGCAGTGCACGATGCCCACGATCACCGCGAACACGACGGCCTTGGCCAGCGAGTACCACAGGTCGGCCGGGGAGAGCGCGAGGTGGAAGTAGTAGTCGTAGGTGCCGGCCGAGTTGCCCTGGAAGGTGACGACCACGAGGCGCGTCGCGATGAACGCGGACAGCAGGCCCACCATGTAGATCGGGACCACGCACACGGCCGTGGCGATGAGCCGGGTGCTGGCCAGGAAGGGCACCGACTTCACGGCCATGGCGTCGAGGGCGTCGATCTCGTCGGAGATCCGCATGGCGCCGAGCTGCGCGGTGAAGCCGGTACCCACCTTCGCGGCCAGGGCGATGGACGCGACCACCGGCGCCAGTTCGCGGGTGTTGGCCAGAGCGGAGAGCATGCCCGACAGCGAGGTCATCCCGATCAGTTCGAGACCCCGCTGGGTTTCGACTCCGACCATCATCGCGGCGACGGCGGACATCGCGAACACGATGCCGATGGTGCCGCCCCCGGCGAGCAGGGAGGCGTAGCCGAAGCTGACCTCCCCCACGTGGTACATCACGTGCTTGAAGTAGCGGCGCAGCGCCGTGGGGACACCGGCGATCGCCTCGACCGCGAACACCACGTGCCGGCCCACCGTCGCGAACGCGTCGACGACCCCGGTCAGCGACCGATGGACGGCCCGGGCCTGCGTCATCGCCGAACGGGAGAGCATCAGTACGTCCCCACGGCCGGCACCATCACGGTGTACATCTGGGACAGAACGGTGTTGACGACGAATACCATGACGAACGCCAGCACGACCGCCTCGTTGACGGCGTCGGCCACGCCGCTGGGCCCGCCCTTGGCGTGCAGGCCCTTGAACGCGGCGATCAGGGCGGAGGTGATCCCGAAGAACGCCGACTTGACCATCGCCGTCGCGAAATCCGACAACCGGCCGTATTCGCCCAGGGTGCGGAGGAATCCGCCGCCGGAGGCATCGTTGAGATAGATCTCGTACAGATAGCAGGCGCCCACTCCTACGAGCGTGACGAGCGCGCAGAGCATCACCGACACCAGGACCGCGGCGAGCAGCCGCGGCACGACGAGGCGCTCGATGACGTTCAGCCCCATCACCTCCATCGCCTCGATCTCCTCGCGGATGGTGCGTGCGCCGAGGTCGGCGCAGATCGCGGAGCCGCCCACGCCGGCCAGCATGAGGGCGCACACGAGTGCGGCGGCCTGGCCGACCACGACGAAGGCGACGATCGCGCCGGAGTACGCGCCGGCTCCGAGCCGGCCCGCCAGGGATCCGACGGAGACCGCGATGAGCACCCCGACGGGCAGCATCAGCAGCAGCGCCGGGCCGCTGCACACCTTGGCGATGAACAGCGACTGCGTGATCGTCTCGCGGAGCGAGAGGCGACGGCCGACGACGACGCGCACGGTCGTGGCGAGGGTCTCCACCGAGAACCCCACCAGCGCACCCACCTGGATCGCCAGGTCGTGCACCGGCCCCCTCGCCTTGGGCAGCTCGAACGTCACTCCCACACCCCCGTACGCGTCATCGCGGCGTCCCCCGTCCCCCGATGGAACCTTTTCGGCCCCTCTGGCGTTCAGCCCTGCACGACCGCCGACAGGCCGCCGCGCAGCTGGTGCTTGACGACCTTGCCGCTGGCGTTGCGCGGCAGGGCCTCGACGATCACGACCTCCTTCGGATGCTTGTAGCGCGCGAGCCGCGCGTCGAAGAACGGCTGCAACTCGTCGAGCGTGAGATCGTCGTGGCCGGGCCGCAACGCGATCACCGCGACCGGCACCTCGCCCCACTTTGCGTCCGGACGCCCGATCACCGCTGCCTCGAGGATCTTCGGATGCGAGAACAGCACGTTCTCGACCTCGGCGCAGTAGATGTTCTCGCCACCGGAGATGATCATGTCCTTCTTGCGGTCGACGACGTAGACGAATCCCTCCTCGTCGACGCGCACGAGGTCGCCGGAGTGGAACCAGCCGCCGTGGAACGCATCCGCCGTCGCAGCCGGGTTGTTCCAGTACTCGCTCATCATGGTGGGCCCGCGGTAGACGATCTCGCCGACCTGACCGGGCGCCACGTCGTTCATCTCGTCGTCGACGACTCGCGCCTGGATCGTCGGGATGACGCGGCCGACGGAACCGAGCTTGCGCAGCGCGTCCCCGCCGTCCAGCACGCAGGTGATGGGCGACATCTCGGTCTGGCCGAACACCGCGACGTTCGACGCGTCGGGGAACGTCTCGGCCATGGCGCGCAGGATCGTGTCGGACGACGGCGCCGCGCCCCAGGAGATGTTGCTCAGGGCCAGCTTCCGCGGATTCGCCTGCTGTGCGGCGCACACCGCCTGCCATTGCACCGGCACGAGGAACAGGTTGGTGACCTGTTCGGCCTCGAGGACGTCGAGCAGCTCGTTCGGGTCGAACGCCCCGACCGGATGGATCACGGTGGTGACGCCCAGCATCAGATTGGGCGCCATCGCGCCGAGCGCGGCGATGTGGAACATCGGGGAGGCGCAGAACCCGACGCCGGACTCGTCGAACAGGTGGAACGCGCGGATGCACGTGAGCGCCTGCGCGGACATGTTGCTGTGGGAGAGCACCGCACCCTTGGGCCGACCCGTGGTGCCGGAGGTGTACATGATCAGGGCCGGCGTGTCGTCCGGCACGTCGACGGGCGGGTGGGGGTCGCCGGCCTCGGCGATCAGATCCTCGTAGGCGAGGCCCTCGCCCTCGGGGATGCCGCCGACGGTGACGGACAGTTCCAGCCCTTCGCTCTCCGCACGGGCCGCGACGGCCAGCGGAGCGAGCGGCGCTTCCACGACGATCGCCTTGGATCCGCTGTCCCGCAGCAGGAATGCCACCTCGGGTGCGGTGAGGCGGAAGTTGACCGGGACAGCGATCGCGCCGAGGGCGGTGGCGGCGAGCACGGTCTCGAGATACTCGGGACGATTCAGCATGAGGACGACGACCCGGTCGCCGAAGCCGACGCCGCGCCGCGCGAGGGCGTCGGCGAGCCGCTCGACCCGCTCGTGCAACTCCGCCCACGTGATCGACCGGCCCTGGAACCGCAGCGCAGTGCGGTGCGGGATCATCCGGGCGTGCCGCGCGACGTGGTTGTTCCAGTTGTTGCGGCGCAGGCGCCGGGTCTCGGCGAGGGCGGACACGGTGACCATGAGGGTTCCTCTCGGGACATGACGGGGGGGTGCCGACGGGACGCGATCCCGGTTCTCGATGTGAGGCACATTACAGGCATCGGCCGCATTCGGCCAGCATTTTGTTAATGGAAATTCTCATGCAAATCGGCCGGTCGACGCGGGACGCGCACATGCATCACGGACCGATCGATGACATCGAATATCACTGCTGCCCAACCACATAACAGAGATAATCGGCGCAGACCCGTTCATCGACCGGGCGGGGTACCCCGGCCGGGAAGTGTACGAGGTGTCGTCAGGAGAATCGCGGCGGGCGCTTCTCGAGCATGGCCATGGCCGCCTCGGCGAAGTCCGCCGAGGCGAGCAGTTCCGTCTGGCCGCTCTTCTCCCGCGCCAGCGCGTCGTCGAGCCGGCCGAGCGTCGCGGCGGCGAGGGCCCGCTTGGTCAGCGCGAAGGCGCGCCGCGGCCTGTTCGCCGCCCGGGCCGCCACGGCCTCGACGTGCGCGGCGAACTCCGCATCGGGCAGAGTGCGCGCGACGAGGCCGAACCGGTCGGCGTCCGCGGCCGAGACCCGATCGCCGAGCAACGCCATCTCCGCGGCCCGCGCACGTCCGACCGCGGCAGGAACGAGCAGGCTCGCGCCACCGTCGGGCATCAGCCCCATGTTCACGAACGACAGCAGAAAGTAGGCGCTCTCCGTGGCGTAGGTGAGGTCCGCCGCGACAGCCATCGACACACCCACCCCCGCGGCCGGGCCGTTGACGGCGGCGATCACCGGCACCGGAACCGTCACGATGGATCGGATCACCGCGTTCGCCGCATCCATGACCTCGGACGGATCGGCCGGGTTCGTCGCCGCCGCAGCGATATCGGCTCCGGTGCAGAACGCGGTCCCCTCACCGGTGAGGACGACGGTGCGAACCCGGGGATCGGCGCCGGCCTCGTCCAGCGCGGCGCCGAGCGCCCGCATGGTCGGCAGGTCCACGGCGTTCATCCGCTTCGGCCGGTCGATGGTCAGGCGCAGGATGCCGTCGGCGAATTCCGACCGCAGCCCCGCGACGGTCGGCGTACTCATGCCCGGACCCCCTGTCCTACGAATCCGCGGAGCCGGTCTTCGATGATCGACTCCGCCTCGGTCACCATGCGGTCGACGAGTTCGGCCACGGTCGGGATGTCGTCGATCAGGCCCTGGCTCTGCCCCGCCGTCCAGATGCCCGCCTCGAGGTCGCCGTCCTCGAACACCTTCCGGCCACGCGCGCCGGCGACGAGGTGCGCGACGTCGCCGAATTCGGCTCCGCGGGATTCGATCTCGACGACCTCCGCGCTGATCGAGTTCGCCGCCACGCGGGCGGTGTTGCGCAGGGTGCGGAAGATGAGCCGCGTGTCGCGTTCGGTGTTGGCGACGATCTGTTCCTTGACCGCGTGTGCGACGGGCGACTCGACGGTGCACATGAACCGGGTCCCCATGTTGACCCCGTCCGCCCCCAGGGCGAGCGCGGCGACGAGACCGCGCGCGTCGGCGATGCCGCCCGAGGCGATCACCGGGATCCGCAGTTGCCGGGTCGCCGCGGGGATCAGGACGAGGCCGGGCACGTCGTCCTCGCCGGGATGACCGGCGCACTCGAACCCGTCGATGCTGACGGCGTCGACGCCGACCCGTTCCGCCTTGAGCGCGTGCCGCACGCTCGTGCACTTGTGGACAACCTTGATGCCGGCGTCCTTCAGGTGGGGCAGGTGGTCGACCGGGTTGGAGCCGGCCGTCTCGACGATCTTGATGCCCGACTCGATGATGGCCTGCCGGTACTCGGCGTACGGCGGCGGGGTGATCGACGGCAGGATCGTCAGGTTGACGCCGAAGGGCTTGTCGGTGAGCTCGCGGGTCCGGGCGATCTCCTTCACGAGATCCTCGGGCGTCGGCTGGGTGAGCGCGGTCAGGAATCCCAGGGCGCCGGATTCGGCCACGGCGGCAACGAGCTCGGCGCGACCGACCCACATCATCCCGCCCTGGACGATGGGGTGCTCGACCCCGAATGCCTCGGTGAATCGGGTTCTCACTGGACCTCCTCGGATCCTGGACCGGCGCCGCGACGCGCAGGGGACGGACACTTCCCGGCGCAACGCCGGGTACCGCGATGACATCAAGAATTCTCGT
This sequence comes from Rhodococcus sp. 14C212, assembly GCF_011058195.1. Classification (NCBI taxonomy): domain Bacteria; kingdom Bacillati; phylum Actinomycetota; class Actinomycetes; order Mycobacteriales; family Nocardiaceae; genus Rhodococcus; species Rhodococcus sp. 14C212. The sequence goes on from NZ_JAALEH010000027.1 coordinate 66,906, forward strand.
TAACTTTCGCGGTGTGCGGTCTTGTTTGTCAAGGGCTCTCCGCAGGCTTTTCCGCGGAGGGTCCCGACCGAATTCGTCCGCGCGGATATGGTGCTGGACACTAACGTTTGCGATAGGCTTCCGGGATCACGCCCGGCATGGATGGAGGTACGGTGGCGGAGCAGACCCGGACCGGTTCGCGGGCGACGCGGACACGGTCGACCGCCCGCACGTCGACCGAGGCGGCACCGGCTCCGCGACGGCGGCCGAAGAACCGCAAGGCACAGATCGCTGCGGTGGCCGCGGAAGCGTTCAGCGAACGGGGCTACCACGGCGTCGGGATCGACGAGATCGCCGCCGCGGTCGGCATTTCCGGCCCCGCCCTCTATCGGCACTTCCCCAACAAGTACGCGCTGTTCCGGGACGCCGCGCTGAGCCTGGGCACGACACTCGGCACGGCCGTCGCCGAGGCGGACGAGGACGCGGTGGCGGATCCCGCCGAGCGGCTCGACCGGCTGCTGCTCGCCGCGATCCGCACCACCGTCGAGTGCCGCCGCACCGCCGGGCTCTACCGGTGGGAGAACCGCTACCTGACGGCCGAGGACCGGAGCGAGGTCCGCAGCGTGATCTGGGGCGTGAACCGCCGCATCGGCGCCGCCCTGGCCGCACTGCGCCCGGACGTGCCGGAGCCGGACAACGTGTTGATCAGCGCCGCCATGCTCAGCGTCGTCGGCAGCATCACCGCCCATCGGGCGCCGTTGTCCAACCGCCGGATCGAACGGTTGCTGCTGGACGCGTGCCGGTCGGTCGCCGCGGTCCGGCTCGAGGCGGCCGAGCCGTCGCGCACCGCGGCCGTCCGGACCCCCGGCCTCGCCGTCGCCAACAAGCGAGAGGTGCTGCTGCACGAGGCGATCCTGCTGTTCCACGCCCGCGGGTACCACGACGTGAGCATCGAGGAGATCGGCGCCGCGGCCGGCATCAACGCCTCCGGGGTCTACCGGCACTTCGCGAGCAAGTCGGACCTGCTCGCCGCGGCCTTCCACCGGGCCGCGGACCGGCTCTCCGTCGCTGTGAACACCGCGCTGGCCGGCTCCACGTCTCCGGCCGAGGCGCTGCGCGCCCTCACCGACGTGTACGTCCGGTTGTCCTTCGCCCAGAGCGAGCTGATGTCGGTGTACTTCACGGAGATCGGCAGCCTGCCCGCCGCGCACCGCACCGACCTGCGCAACATCCAGCGGCTCAACGTCGAGGAATGGGCCCGTCTGCTCGCCGATGTACGGCCGGACCTGTCCGCGGTCGAGTGCCGATTCCTGGTCCATGCCGCTCTGAACCTCGTGCTCGACATAGGCCGGCTGATGCACTTCGAACCCACCCCGTCCAACGAGGGCCGGGTGCAGCAACTGATGCTGGTCACCCTCCTCGGCAACAGCACCCCGCAGAAGGCCGGCGCGTGACGCACGCGGCCACCGCGGCGGTGCTGCGCGACTACGGGACGACGCCGCGGGCGGAGCCGATCGAATTGCCGCCGCTGCGACCCGACGAGGTCCTCGTCCGGATCGGTGGCGTCGGCATCTGCCACACCGATCTCACCGCCGCCGGCGGGGTCCCGATCCCGCTGCCGGCCGTCCTCGGGCACGAGGGTGCGGGCACCGTCGTCGAGATCGGCCCCGACGTCACCGATCTCGCCGTCGGCGACCGGGTGGTGCTCGGATTCGACTCGTGCCGCACGTGCCGCAACTGCGCGCGCGGCCGCCCGGCCTACTGCACCCGCTTCGCCCCGCTCAACTACGGCGGCCGTCGCGCCGACGGCTCGACCACCCTGCGCGACGCGGCGGGCGTTCCCCTGCACGGGAACTGGTTCGGCCAGTCGTCGTTCGCGTCCTTCGCGATCGCCACCGAACGCAACGCCGTACGCCTGCCCGGCGACGTCCCGCTCGCCCCGGCCGGACCGCTGGGGCTGCGGTCTGCAGACCGGCGCCGGAGCGGTGCTGCCGGGCCGAATGTCACTGTGAGTATGAAGTGGTCCGGTTGATACTGGACAGGTCTGGTGCGGTGGGGGTCTGACCCTGAATGTCACTGACGTCGCGAGACTGTCCTGGCGATGATGTGTCGACCCCCGCC
>NZ_JAALEH010000028.1:0-66917 GCF_011058195.1 Rhodococcus sp. 14C212
CTTGCATGTGTTAAGCACGCCGCCAGCGTTCGTCCTGAGCCAGGATCAAACTCTCCGTTGAAGACTCACAATCACACCCCGAAGGGCCGATCAGTCATAGACATCGAGCCAAATCACCAGCAAAAAAACTCAAACTAGCACAACACTGACCACCACAGACGGAAGAATGCGGCAGCCAGCAACAACCACCCCCCAAAGGGAGGCGGTCGCACCAAACAAAATATTTGGCACTGACATTCATCGGCACACTGTTGAGTTCTCAAAGAACACGCACACACCAGCACCCCACGAACCAACGTCCGCGGCGTTCCGGGGCAACCGTTCCAGCCTACCCACACCACCCGGCGAAAACAAACCCGACGCGCTCGGTGGGATCGGCAACGGCCCAGAACCCTACCAGAAGATTCCGAACCGAACAATCAGGCGCCCGCGTCCAACCTCGTTGTCCCGAGCCCCTGCGGGCCGGGTCGGTGTCCGTGTCGCTCTGACCTGGAATAAGTTACGTGAGGAACAACCGTGCGCCAAATCCGCTGGTCAAGCCCCGATGCGGCACTGTTTTCCCAGTTCACAGGTCGCCCCCGGCCCCGCCTCCGCGCTACCCGTCCTCCGTGATGCGCAGCACATTCGGCCCAGCCCTGGCGTCCTCCGGGTGGTGCTACTCGAAAACGACTGGGGTACAGCCCTTTTAGGCACACCGCATCAGGAGTCGGAGTCGACCCGTTCGATGACGCCACCGAGTTCCTCGATGATCTCCACGAACCTCGGGTAGCCGCGGTCGATGTGGTAGACGTCGTGCACCTCGGTGACGCCGTCCGCGCACAGCCCGGCCAGGACCAGTCCGGCACCGGCACGGATGTCCGACGACCACACCGGCGCGCTCGACAGCTCCTCGACACCGCGGACCACGGCATGGTGCCCGTCGGTGCGCGCGTCGGCGCCGAGCCGGATCATCTCCTCGACGAACCGGAACCGCGCCTCGAAGACGTTCTCCGTGATCATCGACGTGCCGTCGGCAACCGCGGCGAGTCCGATCGCCATGGGCTGGAGGTCGGTCGGGAAGCCGGGATACGGCAGGGTCGCGAAGTTGACCGCCCGGGGACGGTCGTGCTGAACGACCCGGAAGCCGTCCACCTCGGGCGTCACTTCCGCGCCGGCGGCACGGAGCTTGTCGAGCACGAGGCTCAGGTGCTTCGGGTTGACGCCCCGCACGCGGACGTCGCCGCGCGTCATCGCCGCCGCGATCCCCCACGTCGCCGCGACGATGCGATCCCCGATGACGCGGTGGGTGGTGGGTTCGAGCCGGGAGACGCCCATGATCGTCAGCGTCGAGGTGCCGGCCCCGGAGATGCGGGCACCCATCTGAACCAGCATGGTGCACAGGTCGACGATCTCCGGCTCCCGCGCCGCGTTGTCGATCGTGGTCTCCCCGTTCGCGAGGACGGCCGCCATCAGGATGTTCTCGGTGGCCCCCACCGACGGGAAGGCCAGGCGGATCGCGTTGCCGTGCAGGTCGTCGGCCTCGGCCACCACACAGCCGTGCTCGATCGTGCTGTGCGCCCCCAGCAGGCGGAGCCCCGTCTGGTGCATATCGAGCGGCCGTGAGCCGATCGCATCGCCGCCCGGCAGTGCGACGACGGCCTTGCGGCATCGAGCCACCAGCGGTCCGAGAACACACACCGACGCACGGAATTGCCGGACGGCGGCGAAGTCGGCCTGGTACTTCGGCTGTGCGGGGGTCGTGATGCGTACCTCGTCGCCGTCGAGCTCCACGTCGCATCCGAGGCCGCGGAGAACCTCGGCCATCAGCGGCACGTCGAGGATGTCCGGGCAGTTGGTGATGACGCTCGTCCCCTCCGCCAACAGGGCGGCTGCCATCAGCTTGAGCACGCTGTTCTTGGCACCCCCGACGACAACCTCACCGACAAGCCGGTTACCACCGGAGACAAGAAAGCGATCACTCACAACGCCACAGCCTATCGACCACACTGCGGGAATACGGGAGCGGTACCGTGACGTGCATGGCTGTCCATCTCACACGGATCTACACCCGCACCGGCGACGACGGTACGACGGGCCTCAGCGACTTCTCCCGGGTCTCGAAGAACGACCCGAGACTGATCGCCTACGCGGACTGCGACGAGACGAATGCGGCACTCGGCGTGGCGCTGGCTGTGGGCGACGTACCGGAACGGATGGTGCCGGTCCTGCGCCAGATCCAGAACGACCTGTTCGACGCCGGAGCCGACCTGTCGACGCCGGTGGTGCCTGAGCCGAAGTACCCGCCGCTGCGAATCACGCAGACGTACATCGATCGGCTCGAGCGCTGGTGCGACGAGTTCAACGAGGAACTGGCGCCGCTCGATTCCTTCATTCTCCCCGGCGGCACCGCGCTGGCGGCCCTGCTGCACACGGCCCGGACGGTGGCACGGCGGGCGGAGCGTTCCGCCTGGGCCGCGGTGGCCGCCCACCCGGACGATACGAACGTGCTGCCGGCGAAGTACCTCAACCGGCTGTCGGATCTGCTCTTCATCCTCGGCCGGGTCGCGAACCCGGACGGTGACGTGCTCTGGAAGCCGGGCGCGGGCGCGTGAGGACCCGGTCGGCCGGACGTCAGTTCGGCCGACCGCGCAGGGATCGGTCCGAAGGCCGGGATTCGAGCCAGGACAGGAAGGCGGTGAGTGCACCGCTGTCGAGAGCGATCTCGAAGTTGTTTGCGCCGTCCTGGATTTCGAGGATCACGATGTCCTCGGTCATGATGTCGTGCTCACTGCCCTCGGGCGCGCGACGGCTGCGCACCTCGACTCCCTGCCGGGCGAGCCGTGAGTCCGGGCCGGGGCGCAGACTGGAGAGCTTGTAGAACACGAGCGTGCGCTCGCCGTAACGGATGACACCGTGCCGCCACCCGGCGCCGGCGCCGTTGGGCAGCCGCCGCAGGATCGCGGCGGTGCCGCCGCCCCGCAGGGTGACGAGGCGATAGAGAAAAGCCGCGACGGCAGCCGCGAGCAGTATCACCAGAACGATGAGAACAATCATTCCAACTGACACTGCTCGTCGGCTCCGTCGCGGCTTCTCGTGTCCGGTCAGGCCCGCTCGACGGCCCGGAGTCGGCCCCGCGCCGCGGCGATCTCGGCCTCGTCCTGGCTTTCGCTCAGAACGGTGCGCGCGGACTCGACATCGATGTTCTCCGTCAGCTCCGCGGCCTCGGCGAGGATCGTCACCGTCGTGGCGGTCACCGAGAGGAAGCCGCCGTGCACGGCCGCGACGACGCGCTCGCCGTCGCCGGTCGTGATGGTGACGACGCCGCCCTCGACGAGCTGGCCGAGGACCGGCTCGTGGCCCGGCATGACACCGATCTCGCCCTCGGTCGTCTGGGCGCTGACCAGCCGGGCGGTGCCCGACCACAGGCGCTCCTCGACGGCTACGAGGTCCACGGTCATTTCAGCCATCGCGGACTACTTCCCGGCGATCTTCTTGGCGGCGGCCTCGACGTCGTCGAGTCCACCGCAGCTGTTGAACGCCTGCTCGGGCAGGTGGTCGAACTCACCCTTGGTGACGCGGTCGAACGCCTCGATGGTGTCGCGCAGCGGCACCACGGAGCCGGGCTCGCCGGTGAACTTCTCGGCGACGATGAAGTTCTGGCCGAGGAACTTCTGGATACGACGGGCGCGGCCGACGAGGACCTTGTCCTCTTCGGAGAGCTCGTCCATGCCGAGGATGGCGATGATGTCCTGCAGTTCCTTGTACTTCTGCAGGATCCGCTTGACCTCGTTGGCGACGCGGAAGTGCTCGGCACCGACGATGCCGGGCTCGAGGATGCGCGAGGTCGACGTCAGCGGGTCCACAGCGGGGTAGATACCCATCTGCGAAATCGGACGCGAGAGCTCGGTGGTCGCATCGAGGTGCGCGAACGTCGTGGCCGGCGCCGGGTCGGTGTAGTCGTCGGCGGGGACGTAGATCGCCTGCAGCGAGGTGATCGAGCGGCCACGCGTCGAGGTGATGCGCTCCTGGAGCTCACCCATCTCGTCGGCCAGCGTCGGCTGGTAACCCACGGCCGAAGGCATACGGCCGAGCAGGGTCGAGACCTCGGAACCGGCCTGGGTGAACCGGAAGATGTTGTCGATGAACAGCAGCACGTCCTGGCCCTGGATATCGCGGAAGTACTCCGCCATGGTCAGCGCGGACAGGGCGACGCGCATACGCGTTCCCGGCGGCTCGTCCATCTGGCCGAAGACGAGGGCGGTGTCCTGGAGGACGCCCATCTCCTCCATCTCCAGGTGGAGGTCGGTGCCCTCACGGGTGCGCTCGCCGACGCCGGCGAAGACCGACGTGCCGGAGAACTCACGCGCGATACGGGTGATCATCTCCTGGATCAGAACGGTCTTGCCGACACCGGCACCACCGAACAGACCGATCTTGCCGCCCTTGACGTACGGGGTCAGCAGGTCGATGACCTTGATGCCGGTCTCGAGGATCTCGGTCTTGCCCTCGAGCTGGTCGAAGGCCGGCGGCTTGCGGTGGATGCCCCACTGCTCGCCGTCGCGTCCGGTGCCCGGGGCGTCGAGGCAGTCACCGAGGGCGTTGAACACGTGGCCCTTGACGACGTCGCCGACCGGCACGGAGATCGGACGGCCGGTGTCGACGACCGTGGTGCCGCGCACCAGGCCGTCGGTGGGCTGCATGGAGATCGTGCGCACCAGGTTGTCACCCAGGTGCTGCGCGACCTCGAAGGTCAGGGTCTTCGCCACGGACGGCAGAGTGACCTCTGCGTGCAGGGCGTTGAACAGAGAGGGAACGGCACCACGCGGGAACTCGACGTCCACGACGGGGCCGATGACCCGAACGACGCGGCCGGCGGTGGCCGAGGCCGCCCCCGCCCCGTAGTTATCGGTTACTGCTGCGGTCATGTGCTTAGTCACTTCCTGCACTCGAGGCGAGCGCGTTGGCACCGCCGACGATCTCGCTGATTTCCTGGGTGATCTGCGCCTGGCGGGCCTGGTTGGCCTGACGGCTGAGGGTGTTCACCAGTTCCGTGGCATTGTCGGTGGCCGCCTTCATGGCGGTACGCCGAGCAGCCGACTCCGACGCCGCGGCATCGAGCAGCGACGCGAAGATGCGGGTGCTGATGTACTTCGGCAGCAGCGCCGCGAGCAGCGTCGAGGCCTCCGGCTCGAAGTTGTAGCCGGGCCGGGGCCCGCCGTTGCTGCCGGCGTGCCGGCCGTCGGTGAGCATGTCCTCGCCGAGGTCGATCTCGTCCTCGGTGACGGTCACCTCGAGCGGCGCCATCCGGCGCACCTCGGGGGTCTGGGTCAGCATCGAGACGAAGCGGGTGTAGACGATGTGCAGTTCGTCGACGCCCTCGATCGTCCCCTCACCGTTCGGCGCGGGCACCTCGTTGCCGGACCCGGCCATGAACAGTTCCACCAGGTGACGACTCGCCTTGGCCGCATCCGTGTAGCGCGGCTCCTGCGAGAACCCGGTCCACGCCCCCGCGACCGGCCGGCCGCGGAAGGTGTAGTAGCTCAGGCCCTTGGCACCGAGCACGTAGAACACCGGCTCCTTGCCCTCGCTGACCAGCAGCTGCCGCAGCTCCTCGGCCTCCTTGAGGACGTTGGCGTTGTAGCCGCCGGCCATGCCACGGTCGCTGGTGACAACCAGGACCGCAGCACGCCTCGGGTTGGGCCGCTCGTTGAGCAGGGGGTGATCCAGCGACGCGGACGCGCTCGCCAGCTCGGAGAGCACCTTGGTGATCTCCTCGGCGTACGGCTTGGACGCTGCCACTCGGGCCTGAGCCTTCGTGATCCGCGACGTCGCGATCAGCTCCTGCGCCTTGGTGATCTTCTTGGTCGAGTTGACCGACTTGATCCGCGAGCGGAGCTCGCGCAGGCTTGCCATTCGTCGATCACACTCCCTTCACAGGACGCTGGGTCATGGTCTCCACGCTCACTTGCGAACTGTGGTGCGCTTGACGGAAACCTGCTCCTGCTCGACCTCGTCGGCGCCCAGGGCCTCGGCCTCGGCCTCGTTCACGACGCGGGTTCCGTCGGAGGCGATGAAGCCCTCCTTGAACTTGTTGGTCGCGGCGAGCAGCGCGGAGGCGGAGTCGTCGGTCAGCGCCTTGCCGCCGGCGATCTGCTCGTAGACGCCCGAGGCGCTGTGGTGCAGGTCCTCGAGCAGCTCGGCCTCGAAGCGACGCACGTCGCCGACAGGAACCGAGTCGTAGACGCCCTGACCCGCGAGGTAGATCGACACGATCTGGTCCTCGACGGCGACCGGGGAGTACTGGTCCTGCTTGAGGAGCTCGACCAGACGCTGGCCACGCTCGAGCTGCGCCTTCGAGGCCGCGTCGAGGTCGGAGGCGAAGGCGGCGAACGCCTCGAGCTCACGGAACTGCGCGAGCTCCAGACGCAGCGAGCCGGACACCTTCTTCATGCCCTTGGTCTGCGCGGCGCCACCGACTCGGGAAACCGAGATACCGACGTTGATGGCGGGGCGGATGCCCTTGTTGAACAGGTCGGACTCGAGGAAGACCTGGCCGTCGGTGATGGAGATGACGTTGGTCGGGATGTACGCCGAGACGTCGTTGGCCTTGGTCTCGATGATCGGCAGGGCCGTCAGCGAACCGCCACCGAGCTCGTCGGACAGCTTGGCCGAGCGCTCCAGCAGACGGGAGTGCAGGTAGAACACGTCGCCCGGGTAGGCCTCACGTCCCGGCGGGCGGCGCAGCAGCAGGGAGATCGCGCGGTACGCCTCGGCCTGCTTGGTCAGGTCGTCGAACACGATGAGCACGTGCTTGCCCTGGTACATCCAGTGCTGGCCGATGGCCGAACCGGTGTAGGGGGCGAGCCACTTGAAGCCGGCGGAGTCGGAGGCGGGGGCTGCGACGATGGTGGTGTACTCCATCGCGCCGTGCTCCTCGAGGGCAGCCTTGACGCCCGCGATGGTGGAGCCCTTCTGACCGATCGCGACGTAGATGCAGCGGACCTGCTGCTTCGGGTCGCCGGTGGCCCAGTTGGCCTTCTGGTTCAGGATCGCGTCGACGCAGACGGCGGTCTTGCCCGTCTTGCGGTCGCCGATGACCAGCTGGCGCTGGCCGCGACCGATCGGGGTCATCGCGTCGATGGCCTTGATGCCGGTCTGCAGTGGCTCCTCGACCGGCTGACGCTGCAGCACGGTCGCGGCCTGCAGTTCGAGAGCCCGGTTCTCGGTCGCCTCGATGTCGCCGAGGCCGTCGATCGGCTGGCCCAGGGGGTTCACGACGCGGCCGAGGTAGCCGTCGCCGACCGGCACCGACAGAACGTCGCCGGTCCGCTTGACTTCCTGGCCCTCTTCGAGGTCCTGGTAGTCGCCGAGGATGACGGCACCGATCTCGGTGGCGTCGAGGTTCAGGGCCACGCCCAGCACACCGCCGGGGAACTCCAGCAGCTCGTTGGCCATCGCCGACGGCAGACCGCTGATGTGCGCGATGCCGTCACTGGTGTCGGCGACCACGCCGACCTCCTCGCGGGAGGCCTCCGGGGAGTAGCTCGCGGTGTAGTTGTCGATCGCGCTACGGATCTCGTCGGAGGAGATCGTCAGCTCCGCCATGTTCTTCCTGCTCTCGGTATCTGGTCTTCGAAAAGATCGCTATGTGTGTGTGTTCGGTAGTGGACTACGTGAGGCTCTTGCGCACTGCGGCGAGTCGACCCGCGGCGGTGCCGTCGATGACCTCGTCGCCCACCCGGACGACCAATCCACTGAGAAGCTCGGGAACCACCTCGACGTGCACCGTGACCGGTTTCCCGTACGTTCTGGTCAGGATACCGGTGAGCCGTTCGGCCTGCGCCGCGCTGAGGGGTGCCGCGCTGCGCACGTGGGCGACGGCGCGGTCCCGCTGGGTGGCGGCGAGGTTCGACAGTTCGTCGAACGCGTCGGCCGGGGCCTTGTCCTTCAGCCGTCCGACGGCCTGCACGGCCAGGGCCTCGGTGATCGCCGTGGACTTGCCGTAGAGCAGACGCGAGAGGAACTCCCGCTTGGCGGCCAGCGGCTTGGTGCGATCGGAGAGGGCCTGTTCGAGTTCGGCGTTGCCGGCCACGATGCGGCCGAGCCGGAACAGCTCGTCCTCGACGGTGTCGAGCTGGTTCTGGTCCGCCGCCGCCGACAGGAGGGCTTCGCGGCCCAGCTGAACGAGGGAGTTGGTCAGGTCGGACTGGGTCGACCAGTCCTGCCCTGCCGCCGCCTTCAGAGTCGCGAGGGCGACGGGCGAGACCTTGCTCCCGAAGACCCGCTCGGCCAGCGCCTGCCGACCGACTGCCGGGGTCGAGGCGTCGGCCAGCGCACTCCGCAGGGTGCGCTGATCGTCGAGTACCTCGACCACCGAGAACAGCTCGGAGCCGGCCTGCGCCGCAGCTGCAGTTGCGGCACCCGCGGCAGCGGATGCGGTGCTCGACGCCAACGCGCCCTGCAGCGCGGAACGCGTCTGAGCGAGTGCCTCACGGCTTGCTGCGTACATGGTGCTCACTTTCGGGATGCAGAGTCAGCGCTGAGGGAGTCGAGCTCGCTGAGGAAGCGGTCGATCGAGCCGGCACGCTTGACGTCGTCGGAGAGGGACTCCCCGATGACCTTCTCGGCCAGATCCACGGCGGTGCGTCCGAGATCCCCGCGCAGCTCGGTCACGATCTGCTGGCGCTGGGCCTGCAGTTGGTTGTGACCGGCAGCGACGATGCGGTCGCTCTCCTCCTGGGCCTGGGCCTTCATGTCCGCGATGATCTGCTGGCCCTGGGCACGGGCCTCCTCGCGGATCTGCGCCGCCTCGGTGCGGGCCTCGGCAAGCTGCGCGCGGTACTGCTCGAGCGCGGCCTTTGCCTCGGCCTGAGCTTCCTCGGCCTTCTTGATGCCGCCTTCGATCAGCTCCGAACGCTCGTCGAGCACCTTCTGGAACAGCGGAAGCACGTACTTCCAGAAGACGAGCCCGACGATGATCAGGGCGACCAGCGACCAGACGATGTCATACGTCGCGGGGAGCAGAGGATTTTGGTCCTCCGCCTCCGCCGCGAGCAACAGGATGCTGTCAGCCATGGTCGTCAGATCAGAAGATGAAGCCGGCGACGATACCGATCAGCGCCAGGGCCTCGGTGAACGCGATACCGAGGAACATGGTGGTGCGCAGCTGGCCGGCCATCTCGGGCTGGCGGGCCATGCCCTCGATCGCCTTGCCGACGACGATGCCGATGCCGATGCCGGGGCCGATGGCCGCGAGGCCGTAGCCGACCGCACCGAGACCGCTGATGGTGCTCTCCGTCTGGGCGAGGACGTCAACTGCCTGAAGCGCAACGCTCATTGGTGTTCCATTCCCTTTCTTGTGGCTCGGCCCCGGGGATCGGCAACCGAGTCAGTCTGTGTGTTGTGTGGGTAGTGCCGGTCGGCGCGCTAGTGCTCTTCGGCGTGCAGCGCCAGGTCGATGTACACCGCCGTCAACAGCGAGAAGATGTATGCCTGCAGGACGATCACCAGCAGCTCGAAGAAGGTGAACGCGACGCCACCGATCAGCGAGCCGATGCCGAAGATCTTCATCGCTCCTTCGGAGCTGAAGAAGAAGAACTGGGTTGCGCTGAAGAACAGCACCAGCATGATGTGGCCGGCCAGCATGTTCGCCATGAGACGGATGGTGAGCGTGAACGGGCGCAGCAGGAACGTCGAGATGAACTCGATCGGGATGACCAGCACGTGCAGCGCGGGGGGCAGGTTCGGAACGACGATGCTGCTCTTGACGTAGCGGAAGAACCCGTACTTCTTGATGCCCACGTAGTTGAAGACGACGTAGGCCAGCGCGGCCAGCACGATCGGCATACCGATGCGCGCGTTCGACGAGATGTTCAGGAACGGGATGACCGACGTCAGGTTGAGACCGACCACGAGGAAGAAAATGGTCACGAGCACCGGAAGGAATCGGCGGCCCTGCTGCTTGCCGAGGATGTCCTCGGCGATGTTGATCCGCACGAAGTCGATCATGATCTCGGCGACGTTCTGCACACCGCGGGGCACAATCTTCGGGCTGCGCATCGCGAGCGCGAAGAACAGCGCCACAAGCACGGCCACGACGACGCGGATGAGCATCAGGCGGTCCATTTCGAAGGGGGTGCCTTCGAACAGAACTGCTGGGGGGAAGAAATCGGCTAGTGACGGCGCGTGGAATTCTCCGGCAGCCAAGGTGGTGACGCTCAGCGCTCTCTCCCGTAGTCGGCCGCAGGCATTGCCGTCTGCGGTTCGATCGGACATTGACGATCCAACAAGTCGACCAGGTCGGCTCGCGTATTCGCCAGCTGCTGTCGGCTCCCGATCGGGGCCAGCGTCTGTCGGTGTCGGCGACTCTCGTCGACTCGGCGGCCATTCGAACACGACCGCCTGCGAGGGCACAACCGCACTCGACTCCTCGGGAATCGCAGGCAGTCGCACTCGCTTGGGACGACCTTATCAACACTTCTACGACGTTGTGTAGGCGGGTGCCCGTACCGCCAGGTCATTGACAACGGCGGTACTACCGCTCGTCGTTGTTCCCCTGCTCAGCGCTACCGGCAGGCTCCACGTACAGCGCCCGCTGCGACAGCACACCGTAGGTCTCGGCTCCCAGGACGATGAGCAGCGCGAAGACGATGGTGAGCACCAGCACACGCTTGTCGTAGAAATCGAGCGGCTCGAGCAGCATCATCACCACGATCGCGAGGATCAGCTTGAGGAGCCAGGTGCCCAGCAGCACCGCGCCCGCCGTCGTCGCCGGAAGCCGGACGGTGAGGAGCACGCCGAGGGCGGTGAAGAGAATGAACCCCCCGCCGACGGCCGCGCCGATCAGCGCACCCCACACGCCCGGCAGGCCGGCGACGAGGCCGCCGATCACCGTCGCGACGACCGTGAGTGCGATCAATCCGAGGACGCCGTAGCGGACGGCGGCACGCATCGGCGCGGAAGAGTCGGGCAGGGCGGGCAGGGGCCGATCCGAGGAGGTCACGGGAATCAAGCCTAACGGACCCGGCGCCGGCCCCAGCGTCGCCGGGGACGGTCGGTGTCCTCGTGACGCAGCGACGGCACCGCCGTGACGACCAGCGCGAACACCAGTCCGCCTGCCACGAGCAGCACGACGGCCCGCCGGTCGAGCAGGGACGAGCCGACGGCCCCGAACGCGAGCACCCCGACCCACAGGTAGATCAGCAGCACCACCCGGCGGTGCGAGTGCCCGATCTGCAGCAACCGGTGATGCAGGTGCATCTTGTCGGGACTGAAGGGGCTGACCCCGGCCCGGGTGCGCCGGACGATCGCCAGCAGCAGGTCGAGAATGGGAATGAACATGACCGCCCCCACGAGGATCAGCGGGGAGAGCAGACCGAGCAGGTCGCGGGTGCCGTAGGCGGCCAGGGGGATGCGTCCCGACGCGCTCGTCGAGATCGCCGCCAGCATCAGGCCGATCAGCATCGATCCGGAGTCGCCCATGAAGATCCGGGCCGGCTGGAAGTTGTGCGGCAGGAAGCCGAGGCAGGCGCCGGCGAGGGCCGCGGCGATCAGGGCGGGCGGATACGCGCTGACGTCGCCGCCCTGGTCGTGCAACAGCCCGACGGAGAACACACAGATCGCGACGGCCGCGATCAGCCCCAGGCCGGCCGCGAGCCCGTCGAGACCGTCGACGAAGTTCATCGCGTTGATCATCACCACCGCGACCAGCACGGTGAACAGCCCCGCCTGCAGCTGGTCGAGGATGAGGGTGCTGCCGCCGAACGGCTCGTAGATGACGATCCAGCTCACGCCCATCACGACGAGCACACCCGCCGCCGTGACCTGCCCGACGAACTTGGTCAGGGCGTCGAGTCCCCAACGGTCGTCGATGATCCCGACGACCACGATGATGGTGCCCGACACCAGCGCCGCACCCATGTCGGGGGTGTACTCGAAGCCTCTGGTCAGCGCCGGCAGCTGCTGGGCGAAGAGCAGGCCCGCCACCAGCCCGATGTACATGCCGACGCCGCCGAGGCGCGGCGTCGGCTGGACGTGCACGTCGCGGTCCCGGGGTACCGCGACGGCACCGAACCGGATCGCGGCGATCCGCACGGCCCCGGTCGAGAGGAAGGTGACGACCGCGGCGGTGAGGAGCACGAGCAGCAGCTCACGGATGGGCACGCCGGCGCCGCGGCCCGACTGGGCCAGCACCAGGGATGCCGTGTCGGCGGCAGTCACTTCGCCCGGTCCCCGCCGTCACTCCCCGCCGGCACGCAGCTGCGCCGGATCCTCGCCCAGCACCTCCGCGATGTCCTCGACCGCCACGGCGCCTTCGCGCAGCACGCGGGGCCGATCGGCGGTCAGGTCGACGATGGTGGAGGCGACGGCGTGTTCGGCCGGTCCGCCGTCGAGGTACACGCTTGCCGACCCGCCGAGCTGGGTGCGCGCGTCGTCCACGGTGGTGGCCGGGGGACGGCCGGAGACGTTCGCGCTCGACACGGCCAGCGGGCCCACCTCGCGCAGCAACTCGAGCACCACGGGGTGCAACGGCATGCGCAGCATCACGGTGCCGCGGGTGTCGCCCAGGTCCCATGCGAGCGAGGGAGCTTGGTGCACAACGAGACTCAGACCGCCGGGCCAGAAGGCGCGGATGAGTTCCCGCGCCTGCGGACGAACGGTGTTCACCAGGCCGTCGATCGTGTTCCACGAGCCGACCAGCACCGGCACCGGCATGTCCCGGCCCCGGCCCTTGGCGCGCAGCAGGCCGGTCACCGCATCGCTGTCGAAGGCATCCGCCGCGATCCCGTACACCGTGTCCGTGGGCACGACGACGAGCCGTCCGGCCTTCAGCGCACCCTTGGCGGCGGTCAGCCCAGCGGCGCGGGAATCGGGGCGACTGCAGTCGTAGACGGTGCTCACGAGTTCATCCTTCCACTGCCGTGAACGTGCCCGACATCACACACCCGTCCCGCCCTGGGATCCGCCGCGCCGCGCCTCCACGTCGGTCGGCACCCGGCGGGCGACGACGAACCGCGGCCGGCCCGCCAGATCGGGGTGCTCGGTCACGTCACCGAACACGCGGCGCTGCGCGAACAGCTCCGCGACCTGGGCACCGTTCGTGTCGTCGTGCTCGACGCCGACGGCACCGCCGATCCGCAGCCAGCGGGCGATGTTCGACACCATCGGCTTGATCACCGACAGCCCGTCGGGACCGCCGAACAGCGCCGAGTGCGGATCGTGCTCGAACACCTCGGGCGGGAGGTCGGTGCCCTCGGGAATGTAGGGCGGATTCGACACCACGATGTCGACCCGGCCCTCGAGCGACGTGAGCAGGTTGCGGTCCGTCACGTCGCCCTGATGCAGGAGGATCGGCGTGTCCCCCGCCGCCGCGCAGCGTTCCGCGTTCCGCCGCGCCCAGGCCAGGGCATGGGGCTCGAGTTCGACGGCGTGCACGACCGCGTCCGGCCGGGCGTGCGCAACGGCCAGCGCGAGGGCGCCCGAGCCGGTGCACAGGTCGAGCACCACCGGCGGATGCTCCTGGATGCCTTCCAGGTACGCCAGGGCCCAGGCCAGCAGCAGCTCGGTCTCGGGCCGCGGGACGAAGACGCCGGGGCCGACCTCGATGTCGATCTCCCCCATCCCCGTGCTGCCGGTGATGTACTGCAGCGGGATCCGCTTGGCGCGCTGCGCGATCATCGCGCGGTACGCGTCGACCATGGCGGGATCGACGAGCGGCACGAGCCCGAGACGGGTGCGCTCGATGCCGAGGAGATGCGCGGCGAGCAGTTCGGCATCCACACGCGGGCTGGGGACTCCGGCCTCCTCGAGCACCGACACCGCTTCGAGGATCGCCAGGCGCAGAGGTTGACGAGTCACGGCGTACAGACTGCCATGCCGGTCATCACACGGAAACGGACAGGTCACGCATCACGCCGGTCTGCGGCATGATCGAGATCGTCCATGTCGGGCAGGACTAGGAACGACGGAAGGATCTTCCTGTGACGAAGTCGAGATTCGCGGTTCGGACAGCGGCCGTCGTCGCACTCGGAGCCGCAGGCAGCCTCGCGGCACCCGGACTCGCCTCCGCATCGCCGATCGACGTCCCACCCACGCCGCTGCTCTGCAGCTACGTCGCGCCGATCCACAGCGTGACCGAGACGGACAGTGACGCCCTCGAGGAGGGTCAGCTGTTCTTCGCCGTCGGCGAGCAGAAGGCGCAGAACGGTCAGGTCAACTGGATCAACACGGCCACCTGGCAGTCGGGGGGCGCCTCGTTGACCGCGACACCGCAGAGCGGCGACGTCCCGATCGCGCTGCTGAACACCGGACCGGGCACCGTCGTGTCCGCCGTGTGGGGACCGCATCAGAACGCGAAGGGCGAGAACTGCTTCCTGCTTCCCGGCATCGACCTCTCACAGGTGCCCGGGGACGACGATCCCGGCGACGAACCCGGCGAGACCGCGCAGTAGCCGCCCGGGGCCCGGTTCACAGCGTCACTCCGCTGCGAGCCGGGTCTCCCGATCGGCCTTGCCCAGGGCGTCGAGCAGGGCGTCCATGTCGCCGTCGAGCACGCCGTCGAGATTGTGGGCCTTGAAGCCGATGCGGTGATCGGTGATCCGGTTCTCGGGAAAGTTGTAGGTGCGGATGCGCTCGGAGCGGTCCACCGTGCGCACCTGGCTGGCGCGGCCCGCGGAGGCCTCCGCCTCGGCGGCCTCCTCCGCCGCGGCCTGCAGTCGCGCGGCGAGCACCTGCATCGCCCGCGCCTTGTTCTGCAGCTGGGACCGCTCGTTCTGGCACGTGACGACGATGCCGGTGGGCAGATGCGTGATGCGCACCGCCGAGTCGGTGGTGTTGACGCCCTGACCACCCTTGCCGGAGGAGCGGTACACGTCGATGCGCAGGTCCGACTCGTCGATCTGGACCTCCTCCACCTCGTCCGGCTCGGGGTAGATGAACACGCCGGCCGCCGAGGTGTGCACCCGGCCCTGGGACTCGGTGACGGGGACACGCTGGACGCGGTGCACGCCTCCCTCGAACTTCAGGCGCGACCAGACGCCGTCACGCACATCGCTCTTCGACTTGATCGACAGCGTCGCGTCCTTGTAGCCGCCGAGGTCGGAAATGGTCGCGCCGAGGACCTCCACACGCCAGCCGGCGCGCTCGGCGTACCGGCTGTACATGCGGGCGAGGTCGGCGGCGAACAGCGCGGACTCCTCACCGCCCTCCCCCGACTTGACCTCGAGCACCACGTCGTCGCCGTCGTGCGGATCGCGCGGGGCGAGCAGGTCGGTGAGCGCCTTGTCGAGTTCGGTCACCCGTTCCTCGAGCGCGGGAATCTCGGCCGCGAAGGCGGCGTCGTCCGCGGCGAGTTCACGCGCGGCCTCGAGATCGTCGCGCGCGGCCCGCAGCCTGGTGTAGGTGGCCATGACGGGAGCGAGCTCGGCGAACCGCTTGCCGACCTTGCGGGCCGTCGACGGGTCGTTGTGCAGCGCCGGATCGGACAGCTGCTGCTCGAGACCGGCGTGTTCGGCCAGGATGTCGTCGATGGCCGACGGCTTGGTCTGACCCGCCATGTGATTCGCTCCACTCGTCCTCGTGCCGATCCGTGCCGCGCCCGGATCGGGATGGAAAAGGCCGACGCCCGGCCTGTGGCTGAGACAGAACCGGGCGTCGGCGAGACAGCTACTTGTCGGCAGCAGCCTTCTTGGTGTCGCGCTTGCCGTAGCGGGCCTCGAAGCGGGCGACGCGTCCGCCGGTGTCGAGGATCTTCTGCTTGCCCGTGTAGAACGGGTGGCACTGCGAGCAGACCTCGACGGTGATCCGTCCCGACTCTGCGGTGCTGCGCGTCTCGAACGTGTTCCCGCAACCGCAGACGACGGTGGTCGTCCCGTAGTTCGGGTGGATTCCTGCCTTCATGGTGTCCCTTTCGTGGCCGCCGGGTCGCCTCCGCGGATCGGAGACGTGAACCGGGACCGGACTGAGCTGTTCGATTATGCCAAACGCATGCCCGGGGGAAGAAATTCCGCCCCCGGGCACACGGCGCCGCCGCCGCGGCGATCAGTCGTCGAGTGCTCCCGGTGCCGTCTTCGACACCTGCAGGAGGAACTCGATGTTGCTCTTGCTCTTCTTGAGCCGGTCGATGAGCAGATCGATGGCCTGGTGCGAGTCCAGACCGGAGAGCACGCGGCGCAGCTTGTGCACCACGCCGAACTCGTCGGGGCTCATCAGCAGCTCGTCCTTGCGCGTGCCGGAGGGGTTGACGTCCACTGCCGGGAACACGCGCCGCTCGGCGATCTTGCGGTCGAGCTTGAGCTCGGCGTTGCCGGTGCCCTTGAACTCCTCGAAGATCACCGTGTCGCCCGTCGAACCCGTCTCCACCATGGCCGTGGCGATGATGGTGAGCGAGCCGCCGTTCTCGATGTTGCGAGCCGCGCCCAGGAACCGCTTCGGCGGGTACAGGGCGGTCGAGTCGACACCGCCGGAGAGGATGCGGCCCGACGCCGGCGACGAGTTGTTGTACGCGCGGCCGAGGCGGGTGATCGAGTCGAGCAGGACGACCACGTCGCGGCCCTGCTCGACGAGCCGCTTGGCACGCTCGATCGCAAGCTCGGCGACCGACGTGTGATCCGCCGGCGGCCGGTCGAAGGTCGAGGCGATGACCTCGCCCTTGACCGAGCGCTGCATGTCGGTGACCTCTTCGGGCCGCTCGTCCACCAGCACGACCATGAGATAGCACTCGGGGTTGTTGGTCGTGATCGCGTTCGCGATGTCCTGCATCACCGTCGTCTTGCCGGCCTTCGGCGGCGACACGATCAGGGCACGCTGGCCCTTGCCGATCGGCATGATCAGGTCGATCACGCGGGTGGTCAGGATGTTCGGGGTCGTCTCGAGCCGCAGTCGCTGGTTCGGGTACAGCGGGGTGAGCTTGTTGAACTCCGGGCGGCGCTTGGCGGCATCGACGTCGCCACCGTTGACCGTGTCGAGCCGGACCAGCGGATTGAACTTCTGACGCTGGTTGCCCTGCTCCCCTTCGCGCGGCACGCGGACCGCACCGGTGATGGCGTCGCCCCGGCGCAGGCCGTTCTTGCGCACCATGTTCATCGAGACGTACACGTCGTTGGGGCCGGCCAGGTACCCGGAGGTCCGGACGAACGCGTAGTTGTCCAGGACGTCGAGGATGCCGGCGACCGGCTGCAGAACGTCGTCCTCGCGGATCTCGGGCTCGCGCGTGTCACCGCCGGCCTCGCCGCGGTCACGTCCGCGACGACGCTCACGGAAGCGGCGCCCGCGGCGCCCGCGGCCGTCCTCGTCGTCGTCGCCACCCCGGCCGTCGCGGCCGTCGCGGCCGTCCTGACGGGGACCCTGACCACGGTCCTCGCGGCGGCGTTCTCCCTGGTCACGCTGGCCGTCGCGCTGGTCACGCTGGCCGTCGCGCTGGTCACGCTGGCCGTCGCGCTGACCGCGCTCGCGGCGACCGCCGTCGGACGGTTCGGCCTTCTCCTCGGTCTTCTCCTCGGCGCGCGGCTTCTCGTCGGCTCGTGCCTCGGTGCCGTCCTTCGGAGCCTCGACGGTGGCCGTCTCGGCGGCCTGGTCGCCACCTCGGCGACCGCGACGCTGACGACCCCGGCGGCCACCCTCGGCCTCGCCCTCGGCGGGCTGTTCCGCCGCGGCAGGCCGTTCGGGCGACGTCGTCGCGGCGGGCTGCGCCTGCGCCGACTCGGCGGCGGGGGCGGCAGTGTCCGCAGGGGCGGCGGTGTCGGCGCCGGCCGCGTCCTGGGCGGCGCCACGGGCGCGACGAGTCCGGGCGGTCCGGGCGGGCTGTTCCGGCGCAGGAGCCGTCTCGGCGGCTCCGCCGCCCTGACGCTCCTTGATCGCGGCGATGAGATCGCCCTTGCGCATCCCGGAGGTTCCCTTGATACCGAGTTCGGCCGCGAGGGTCCGCAGCTCGGCCAGCACCATGCCGGAGAGACCGGCACCACGCCGGCCGGCACGCGGTGCAGTCTGTGCAGGATCGGTGGCCTGCGCTCCCGCGGACGAATCCGTGGTATCGAGAACAGGCGTAGCGATCAGGTCCGTATCTGTCACGGAGATCCTTTCCTTCCCTCACTCGCGCCACGCAGAGTCGAGGGTTCGTTCCGCAGATCTTGCGTCGATCTGGGATTGCCGTACGTGTTCACGGATCGAACGGTCGGCACGTCCGCCATCACGCCATCCCCCGGCAGGTGCGGTCGGTCCATCTCCCCGAAACGATGTCAGGTGAGGATCGATCCAGGATCGATCGCCCCGATGGATCTGGAGTGAATGACCTGGAAAAGCCAGCGACTGAAACGCACGACGTGCGGACTAAGCACAGAATAGCGACGAACTGTACGTTGAGCAAGAAGAACCCCCGGGCGCGTCGCCCGGGGGTTCGCGCCCGACTCGAGAGGTTCGGGCTCGCTCACACGACCTGCACGCCGTCCGCGACGTCGAGTTCGAGCACGGTCATGTCGTCGGCTTCCGCGGCCGCGCGCAGTTCCGCGGGGAACGACTCGGTCGTGAGGGCGAGCACCGTGGGGCCGGCACCGGAGACCGCGGCGGGAATGCCCGCCGCGCGCAGGGTGGCGATCCACTTGGTGGTCAGCGGCAGGGCCGGGGCGCGCTGCGCCTGGTGCAGCAGATCCTCGGTCGCCGGCATCAGCAGGTCCGGCCGCTCGGTGAGGGCGACGACGGCCAGCGCCGCACGGCTGACATTGAACGCCGCGTCGCGGTGCGGCACCAGATCGGGGAGCAGCCCGCGGGTGTGCGCGGTGGACGAGCGCGACGACGGCACCAGCACGACGACCCGTATCGCCGGGTGGACCGCGAGCGGCACCGCGCGGTAGGTGCGCTGTTCGTCGCCGACGACCGACTCGCTCCACGACACGACCGCGCCGCCGAGAATGCTGGCGGAGGCATTGTCCGGGTGGCCCTCGAACTCGGAGGCGAGCTGGACGAGCTGCGCCTCGTCGAGCACGCGCTCCGGAGCGACCTTGCGCACCAGCCCGTTGGCGGCCGCCAGACCCCCGACGACCGCCGACGCCGACGATCCGAGGCCGCGCGAGTGCGGAATAACGTTGCGGCACAACACGTCCAGACCGTCGGCCCACACTCCGGCGGCCTCGAGGCCGCGTTCGACCGCCCGCACCACCAGGTGCGACGGTCCCCACGGCACTTCTTCGGCACCCTCGCCCTCGACGCGCACCTCGAGGCCCGATGCGGTTGTGGTGACCGTGATCTCGTCGTACAACCCGACGGCCAGCCCGAGCGAATCGAAACCGGGGCCCAGATTCGCGCTCGACGCCGGAACCCGGGCGGTCACGGAGATCCCTACGGGCAGCGTCTGCGTCATGTCGTCTTTCCCAATGGAGGAGGGCGGGGCGGTCACTAGGCCAGCTCGAGCGCCGCAGCCACAGCGACCGGATCGACCGGGATCGGCTCCACCTGCGGCATCCCCAGCAACGCCGTGTCGGGATCCTTCAGGCCGTTGCCGGTGACGGTGCACACGACCTTCAGCCCGGAATCGAGCCAGCCCTCCTTGCGGGCGGCGAGCAGACCGGCGATCGACGCGGCGGACGCCGGTTCGACGAACACGCCCTCGGTGGCGGCGACGAGCCGGTACGCCTCGAGGATCTCCTCGTCGGTGGCCGCCCGGAACGCGCCGCCGGACTCCTCCTTGGCGGTCATCGCCCCGTTCCACGACGCCGGGGCTCCGATGCGGATGGCGGTCGCAAGGGTCTCGGGATCCTTCACGGGGGCGCCGTGCACCAGCGGCGCCGCGCCCGCGGCCTGGACGCCGAGCATGCGCGGCTTGCGGGTGGTGAGGCCGTCCGCGAAGTACTCGGTGTAGCCGCGCCAGTAGGCGGTGATGTTGCCGGCGTTGCCGACGGGCAGCACGTGCACGTCGGGGGCGTCGCCGAGCGCGTCGGCGATCTCGAACGCCGCGGTCTTCTGACCCTCGATGCGCACGGGGTTGACGGAGTTCACCAACCCGATGCTGGGGAACTCGGCGGTGGTCTTGCGGGCGAGCTCGAGACAGTCGTCGAAGTTGCCCTGGACCTGGATGATCTTCGCGCCGTACATGACCGCCTGAGCCAGCTTGCCCATCGCGATCTTGCCGTCCGGAACGAGCACCGCGCAGCCCATGCCGGCCTTGACGGCGTATGCGGCCGCGGAGGCGGAGGTGTTGCCGGTGGAGGCGCACAGCACGGCCTGCTGTCCGCGGGCGAGGGCGTCGGTGACGGCCATCGTCATGCCGCGGTCCTTGAACGAGCCGGTCGGGTTCAGGCCCTCGACCTTCAGGTGCACCTCGCAGCCGGTCAGTTCCGACAGGTGCGCCGCGGGCAGCAGCGGGGTGCCACCCTCGCGGAGGGTGACGGTCTTCCAGTTGTCGCCGATCGGGAGCCGGTCCCGGTACGCCTCGATCAGACCGGGCCACGGGGTGTGCACGGGGGTGGCAGTGTTCTTCTCGGGCGCGCTCATTCGGCGGATCCCTCCAGTCTCAGGACGCTGGTCACAGCGATCACGGATTCGAGTTGGTCGAGCGCTGCGACGGTGTCCGACAGCGCCTTGTCGGTGGCGCAATGCGTCAGCACCACCAGGCGGGCTCCCTCGCCGGCGCCCTCCTGGCGCACGGCGGCGATGCTCACGTCCCGCTTGGCGAACTCGGCGGCCACCGCCGAGAGCACGCCGGCCCGGTCCGCGACCTGCAGGTTGACGTAGTAGCGGGTGACGATGTCGCTCATCGGGGCGATCTCGAGATCGGCGTACCGTGATTCGCGCGGGCCCCGGCCCCCGTGCACCCGGTTGCGGGCGGCCATCACGAGGTCGCCCATCACCGCGGAGGCGGTGGGCGAACCACCGGCACCCTGGCCGTAGAACATGAGACGGCCCGATGCCTCGGCCTCGACGACGACCGCGTTGAACGCACCGTTGACGGCGGCGAGGGGATGCTCGCGCGGCACCAGGGCCGGGTAGACGCGCGCCGAGACCCGGTCCTTGCCGTCGGTGGTGATCCGCTCGCAGATGGCCAGCAGCTTGACGGTGCAGTTCAGCGCCCGCGCGGTGGTCAGGTCGGCGGCGGTGATCTTCGAGATGCCCTCGCGGTAGACGTCGCCGGCGGTGACGCGGGTGTGGAAGGCGATCGAGGCCAGGATCGCGGCCTTGGACGCGGCGTCGAAGCCCTCGACGTCGGCCGTCGGGTCGGCCTCGGCGTATCCGAGCCGGACCGCCTCGGCGAGGGTCTCGGCGTAGTCGGCGCCGGTCTCGTCCATGGCCGACAGGATGTAGTTGGTGGTGCCGTTGACGATGCCGAGGACCCGGTTCACCCTGTCACCGGCGAGGGACTGGGTGAGGGGCCGGATGACCGGGATGGCGCCGGCGACGGCCGCCTCGAAGTACAGGTCCACGCGCTTGGCCTCGGCGGCCTCGGCGAGCTCGCCCGTGTACTCCGCGAGCAGCGCCTTGTTGGCGGTGACCACGGACTTGCCCGAGTCGAGGGCCGTGCGGACGAGCTTGCGCGGCAGTTCGATGCCGCCGATGACCTCCACCACGATGTCGACGTCGTCGCGGGCGATCAGGCCCTCGGCGTCCGTGGTGAGCAGGTCCTGCGGGATGCCGCGGTCGTCGCGGACGGTGCGCACGGCCACGCCCCGCAGCTCGAGCGGCGCGCCGATGCGCGCCTCGAGATCGGTGGCATCGTCGCGGATGATGCGCACGACCTCGGCTCCGACGGTGCCGTGCCCGAGCACAGCCACACCGATCGGGCGCTGCCCCGGTTCGTTGGTCACCGCTTCGGTCGTCACTCCGTAACCTCCAAGCTGAGCAGATCTTCCACGGTTTCCCGACGCAGGACGACGCGGGCGGCGCCGTCCTTGACCGCCACGACGGCGGGACGGGGCAGCAGGTTGTACCTGCTGGACATCGAGTAGCAGTATGCACCGGTCGCGGCGACGGCCAACAGGTCGCCGGCTTCGAGGTCGGCGGGCATCCAGGCGTCGCGGATGACGATGTCGCCGCTCTCACAGTGCTTGCCGACGACGCGGGACACGACGGGCTCCGCGTCGCTGGACCGCGACACCAGGCGGGCCTCGTACTCGGCCTGGTACAGGGAGGTGCGGATGTTGTCGCTCATGCCGCCGTCGACGCTGATGTAGCGGCGTGCCTGATGAGCCCCCACCGCCACATCCTTGATGGTGCCCACCTCGTAGAGGGTCACGGTGCCGGGGCCGGCGATCGCGCGTCCGGGCTCGACCGCGAGCGTCGGCTCGGGCAGGCCGGCGAGCGCGGACTCGGTCTGCACGATGTGCCGCAGCTTGGCGGCGAGTTCCTCCACGGGCGGCGGGTCGTCGCTGGGCACGTAGGAGATGCCGAGGCCACCGCCGAGGTCGACGATGTTCATCTGCGCGGTCTTGTCGACGCCGAATTCATGGACGGCGTCGCGCAGCAGGCCGATGACCCGGTGCGCGGCGAGCTCGAACCCGTCGACGTCGAATATCTGCGAGCCGATGTGGCTGTGCAGGCCGACCAGGCGCAGGTGATCGCTCGCGAACACCTTGCGGACGGCTGCCATGGCCACCCCGCCGGCCAGGGACAGCCCGAACTTCTGGTCCTCGTGCGCGGTGGAGATGAACTCGTGGGTGTGCGCCTCGACGCCGACCGTGACGCGGATCAGCACGTCCTGCACGACGTCGAGTTCGCCGGCGACCGCGTCGAGCAGGTCGATCTCCGACATGGAGTCCAGCACGATGTGCCCGACGCCCGCGGCGACGGCGGTCCGCAGCTCGGCCACGGACTTGTTGTTGCCGTGCATGGCGATCTTCCCGGCCGGGAAACCGGCGCGCAGCGCGACGGCGAGCTCACCGCCGGTCGAGACGTCGAGGGACAGGCCCTCCTGCTCGACCCAGCGCGCGATTTCGGTGCACAGGAACGCCTTCGACGCGTAGTGCACCTTCGCGCCCGGCCCGAACGCGGCCGCGATCTCCCGGCACCGGGAGCGGAAGTCGTCCTCGTCGACAACGAAGAGCGGGGTGCCGTATCTCTCCGCGAGTTCGGTGACGGGCAGACCGGCGATCGTCACGACGCCGTCGTCGCCGCGCCGCGCGTTGCGGGGCCACACGTCCGGGTGCAGCAGGTTCAGCTCGCCGGCGTTCGCGGGCCGCTCGGTCAGGCCCGGTGCGTGCGGGATCTCGGCGTGCCGGGGACCGGCGGGGTGCGCGTTCACATCCGCTCCGGGGCGCTCACGCCGAGCAGTCCGAGCCCGTTGGCCAGCACCTGACGGGTCGCCGCGCACAGCGCGAGCCGCGCCGCGTGCAGCGGGCCGGGCTCCTCGTCGCCCTGCGGCAGGATGCGGCAGGAGTCGTAGAAGCGGTGGTAGGTGCCGGCGAGTTCCTCGAGGTACCGCGCGACGCGGTGCGGTTCCCGCAGTTCGGCAGCCTTGGCGAGGACGCGCGGGTACTCGCCGATCGTGCGGATCAGGTCGCCCTCGCGCTCGTGGGTGAGCAGCGCCAGGTCAGCGTTCTCGGCGCCGAGACCGAGCTCGACGGCGTTCGCGGCGCCGAGACCGAGCTCGACGGCGCCCCGCGCGATGGACGAGAGCCGGGCGTGCGCGTATTGGACGTAGTAGACCGGGTTCTCGTTGGTGGTACTGGCCCACAGCTCGAGGTCGATGTCGATGCTCTGGTCCACCGACGAGCGCACCAGCGCGTAGCGGGCGGCGTCCACGCCGATCGCCTCGACGAGGTCGTCGAGGGTGATGACCGTGCCGGCGCGCTTGCTCATCTTCACCGCGACGCCGCCGCGCACGAGGTTGACCATCTGCCCGATCATCACCTCGACGGTGTCCGGATCGTCGCCGAACGCGGCGGCCGCGGCCTTGAGCCGGCCGATGTAGCCGTGGTGGTCCGCGCCGAGCATGTAGATGCACAGGTCGAAGCCGCGCGAACGCTTGTCCTGGAAGTAGGCGATGTCGCCGGCGATGTAGGCGGCGTTGCCGTCGCTCTTGATGACGACGCGGTCCTTGTCGTCGCCGAAGTCGGTGCTCTTGAGCCACCATGCGCCGTCCTGGTGGTACAGGCTCCCGGAGGTCTTGAGCGTCTCGACGGCCTTCTCCACGGCGCCGGACTCGAACAGGGAGTTCTCGTGGAAGTACACGTCGAAGTCGACACCGAATTCGTGCAGGGTGCGCTTGATGTGCGCGAACATCAGTTCGACGCCGATCGAGCGGAACACCTCGTGCCGCTCCTCGTCGGGCAGCGCGAGCGCGTCCGGGCGCTGCTGCAGCACGGCCTGCGCGATGTCGGCGATGTACGCGCCGGCATAGCCGTCCTCGGGCGCGGGCTGCCCCTGGGCCGCGGCGATCAGCGAGCGGGTGAACCGGTCGATCTGGGCACCGTGGTCGTTGAAGTAGTACTCGCGGGTGACGTCGCCGCCCTGCGTGGCGAGGATCCGGCCGAGCGCGTCGCCGACCGCGGCCCAGCGGGTACCTCCGAGGTGGATCGGCCCTGTGGGGTTCGCGGAGACGAACTCGAGGTTGATGCGGGTTCCGGCCAGCGCGTCCGAGTTGCCGTACGCGGCGCCCTCGGTGAGCACGGCGGCGACGATCGCGCCCTGGGCATCGGCGGCGAGGCGGATGTTCAGGAAGCCCGGGCCGGCCACCTCGGCGGACTCGATGCCGTCGGCGGCGGTGAGGGCCTCGGCGAGCCAGCCCGCGAGTTCCCGCGGATTGACGCCGGCCTTCTTCGCGACCTGCATCGCGACATTGGTCGCGTAGTCGCCGTGCTCCGGGTTGCGCGGCCGCTCGACCGTCAGGGTCTCGGGCAGGACGGACACGTCGAGGTCGCGCTCGGCGAGCACCCTCGCAGCGGTTCCGTGGAGCAATTCGGCAAGGTCGGCAGGAGTCACGGGTCTCTATCCTATTGGCTCCGTCCCACCCGCCGTGACGCCGGTCCGGCCTGTTGTCACGGTCACGGCCCGCCCGCCGCGGGGACGCCTGCCCACGGCCCGCCCGTAGAGTTGACAGAGCACGCGCGGACCGAGCGTCGTGCGCCCTCTGTTGTCCATCCGTCGAAAGAGCACCCAACGATGCCCAGCGGTTCGGTAAGTGGCGGTC
Organism: Rhodococcus sp. 14C212; assembly: GCF_011058195.1. NCBI lineage: Bacteria > Bacillati > Actinomycetota > Actinomycetes > Mycobacteriales > Nocardiaceae > Rhodococcus > Rhodococcus sp. 14C212. The sequence goes on from NZ_JAALEH010000028.1 coordinate 25,088, forward strand.
CCGGCAAGAAGTCCGGTGCCAAGTCTGCGAAGGCGATCAAGGCCGCCCAGAAGAAGAGCGGCGGTCGCGGCCTGCCCAAGCAGCGGCAGATTCCGTGGCTTCTGATCGGCGGCGTGGTCGCGGTGGTCGCGCTGGTCGCGGTCATCGCCGCCAGCGTCATCCCGAAGTACCAGGACTCTCAGGCGCTGGCGGAGTGGACGCCGTCCGAGGCGAATCAGGACCCGTCGACTGCGATCGAGGGGGTCGTGACGGTCGACTACCCCGCCGGTCAGCACATCGGGTCCACGCAGCGCGTCGCGTACGACCAGAGCCCGCCGTTCGGCGGACCGCATGACGCGATCTGGGCCACATGCACCGGCACCGTGTACCCGGAGGCGATCCGCACCGAGAACGCCGTGCACTCGCTCGAGCACGGCGCGGTGTGGATCTCCTACAACCCCGACCTGGTCGACCAGGCCGGCGTCGACGCGCTCGCGGCGAAGGTGGACGGCAAGTCCTACCTGATGATGTCGCCGTACCCGGGGCTCGACTCCCCGATCGCCCTGCAGTCGTGGGGGCATCAGCTGAAGGTGGACGCCGCCGACGACGAGCGGATCGACCACTTCATCGCGTCACTGCGGCTGAACCGCTACGCCTACCCGGAGGTCGGCGCGAGCTGCTCCACGCTGCCGGGCTCGTACGACCCGAGCAACCCGCCGCCGTTCGATCCCTCGGCCCCCGGCCCGGACGCGGTGCCGATGGACGGCGGCACGGTGGACGGCACCGAGCAGGTGCCGGCCGACATGCAGGCCCCGGCGGGGAGCTGACGTGACATACGATTCCGCCCCCACCACCGACGGGACGGGCCGACGCAGGACGCTGCTGGTCCTCGGTCTCGTCGCCGCCGTCGCGATCGGTTTCCTGCTCGGATTCCTTGCCCGCATCCCGCTCGAGAACTCGCAGCCGGCGACGCCGGCCGCCGACTCCGTCGACGTGGGGTTCGCCCAGGACATGACCGTCCACCACAGCCAGGCGATCGAGATGGCGACCGTCGCGTTGACGGTGTCGGGCGACCAGAGGGTGCGCAACCTCGCGTACGACATCCTCACCACCCAGCAGAACCAGGTCGGACAGATGCAGGGCTGGCTGTCGCTGTGGGGGCAGCCGCTGCTGCCCACCGGTGACTACATGACCTGGATGACCGAGGAGTCCGGCCACGACCACGGGAGTACGAGTCACTCCGACGGCGGCGCCGGCCGGATGCCCGGCATGGCGACGTCCGAGGACCTGGCGAACCTGCGCCGCGCCACCGGCCCGGAACTCGACGTGCTGTTCCTGCAGCTGATGCTGCGCCACCACGAGGGCGGGCTGCCGATGATGGAGTACGGCGCACAGTATGCGGGCCAGCCGGCGGTGCGCACCCTGGCGCAGACGATGGTCGACACCCAGACCAGCGAGTCGGAGCTCATGACGTCGATGCTGGCGGAGCGGGGCGCGCAGCCGCTGCCGATGAACTGACCGACCGGACCCGCGCGACGGGGGACGGCCCACCGGGCCGTCCCCCGTCGGTGTCTACCGTCCGGGTCGGTGTCTACCGCCCGGCCCGGCCCCACTCCCAGTCGCGGATGTCGGGCATGTCCTCCCCGTGCGTGCGGATGAACTGGTGGTGCTCGACCAGGCGGTTCTTCAGGTGCTCACGCGCGTACGCGGAGATCGGATGCAGACGGGGCACCCGGTCGATGACGTCCATGGCGAGGTCGAACCGGTCGATCTGGTTGAGCACGCACATGTCGAACGGCGTGGTGGTGGTGCCCTCCTCCTTGTAGCCGCGCACATGGATGTTGTCGTGGTTGGTGCGCCGGTACGTCAGGCGGTGGATCAGCCACGGGTAGCCGTGGTAGGCGAAGATCACCGGCTTGTCCGTGGTGAACAGCGAGTCGAATTCGCGGTCCGACAGTCCGTGCGGATGCTCGGTGTGGTCCTGCAGCCGCATCAGGTCCACGACGTTCACGACGCGGATCTTCAGGTCGGGGAACCATTCGAGCAGGATTTCCACGGCGGCGAGGGTTTCCATGGTGGGCACGTCGCCGGCGCAGCCGAGCACCACGTCGGGTTCGACCCCCTTGTCGGTACCGGCCCAGTCCCAGATCCCGATTCCCTTGGTGCAGTGCACGATCGCCGCATCCATGTCGAGGTACTGCAGTTGCGGTTGCTTGCCGGCGACGATCACGTTGACGTACTGCCGGGTGCGCAGGCAGTGGTCGGCCACCGACAGCAGGGTGTTCGCGTCCGGCGGCAGGTACACGCGGATGACGTCGGCCTTCTTGTTGACCACGTGGTCGATGAAGCCCGGGTCCTGGTGCGAGAAGCCGTTGTGGTCCTGCCGCCACACATGCGAGGTGAGCAGGTAGTTCAGCGACGGGATCGGCCGGCGCCAGTCGATGCCGTTGGTGGTGCGCAGCCACTTGGCGTGCTGGTTGAACATCGAGTCGACGATGTGGACGAAGGCCTCGTAGCAGGAGAAGAAGCCGTGCCGGCCGGTGAGCAGGTAGCCCTCGAGCCAGCCCTGGCAGGTGTGCTCGGACAGGATCTCCATCACCCGCCCGTCGGGGGCGAGCCGGTCGTCGCTGGGCAGGATGCGGGCGTTCCAGGTGCGGGCGGTGGCCTCGAGGACGGGACCGAGCCGATTGGAGTTGTTCTCGTCCGGGGAGAACACGCGGAAGGTGGTCGCGTTCTCGCGCATGACGTCGCGCAGGAAGGTGCCCAGCACGCGGGTCGATTCGACGCTGCCGGTGCCGGGTGTCCCGACGGGAACGGCGTAGTCGCGGAAGTCCGGCAACGCCAGGTCCCGCACGAGCGGTCCGCCGTTGGCGCGGGGGTTGGCGCTCATCCGCCGCTCCCCCGCCGGGTGCAGGTCGCGGACTCCGGGCACGGGGGCGCCGCTGTCGTCGAACAGTTCCTCGGGACGGTAACTGCGCAGCCACTCCTCGAGGATCTTGCGGTGACCGTCGTCGTTGCGGGCATCGGCGAAGGGCACCTGATGCGAGCGCCAGTAGCCCTCGACCGGGAGGCCGTCGACCTCCTTCGGTCCGGTCCAGCCCTTCGGGGAGCGCAGCACGATCATCGGCCAGCGCGGCCGGTCGGTGACGCCGTCGCGGCGGGCGCGTCGCCGGATCTCCGTGATCGCGTCGAGGCAGCGATCCAGGGCTGCGGCGAACGCCTGATGCATGTGCTCGGGGTCGGAGCCCTCGACGAACACCGGATCGTGGCCGTAGCCGCGGAGCAGTTGCTCGAGTTCGTCGTGTTCGATGCGGGCGAGGACGGTCGGATTGGCGATCTTGTACCCGTTCAGGTGCAGGACGGGCAGCACGGCACCGTCGCGGCGCGCGTCGACGAACTTCGTGGAGTGCCAGCCGGCGGCGAGCGGTCCGGTCTCGGCCTCGCCGTCGCCCACCACGGTGGCGACGATCAGGTCCGGGTTGTCGAAGGCGGCGCCGTAGGCGTGCGACAGCGCGTACCCGAGCTCGCCGCCCTCGTGGATGGACCCGGGTGTCTCGGGGGCGACGTGGCTGGGGATGCCGCCGGGGAACGAGAACTGGGTGAACAGCCGGGCCATGCCCTCCGCATCCTGGGACACCTCGGGGTAGATCTCGCTGTAGGTGCCCTCGAGCCAGGCCGCGGCGACCGGCCCGGGGCCGCCGTGGCCGGGGCCCATCACGTACATCATGTCCAGCTCGCGGGCGACGATGGCGCGGTTGAGGTGGGCGTAGACGAAGTTCAGCCCCGGCGTGGTGCCCCAGTGCCCGAGCAGCCGGGGCTTGATGTGCTCGGGACGCAGCGGCTCGCGCAGCAGCGGGTTGCCCATCAGGTAGATCTGGCCCACCGACAGGTAGTTCGCGGCTCGCCACCAGGTGTCGAGCGCGGCGAGCTCCTCGGGGCTCAGTGGTCCGGTCCGGCTTGCCGTGTCGGGTCCTGCGTCCACGTACGGTCCTCTCCTGCGGGTGCGGTGTCGTCCGGTCTCGGGTTCGAGCCTGCCCCGGACGGGTGGCCCGCGCCGGCCGTTCCGGGGAACATTCGCCGAAGAACTCCCCTCCGAACGGGGCGGCCCGGCCCGTCGGATACCCGACGAGGGCCGGAGAAACCCCTTCCGACCAGGCGATGTGGCGTATCGCCGACAATGCGCTACGCTAACTCCCGCCCCACCGAGCAACCGGTGGAGTCCGGAACGCCCTCGTAGCTCAGGGGATAGAGCGCTTGCCTCCGGAGCAAGAAGTCGCAGGTTCGAATCCTGCCGAGGGCACCACACGGGAACGGCCCCGCGTCGCAGTGCGACGCGGGGCCGTTCCCGTCCCGGGCGGCTATTCCGCCGGACCCTGCTGTGCCGCCGCGGTGATCGGCGCCATGTCGAAGTAGTCGCGCCAGCCGGCGATCTTTCCGTCGACGACCTCGAAGGCCCCCATCACGGGCAGCTCGACGGTCCGTCCCCCGATCGTGAAGACGTCGACACGCTCGTTGAGCACCACGCCCCCGTGGACGGCCTGGTGCCGGATACGGAAGTCGATGCCCCCGAACGAGGCGACGAACCCGGTGATGAACTCCTCGATCGCCGCGCGCCCGCGCACCGGTTCCATCGGGATGTTGTGGTAGACGGCGTCGTCGGTGAAGTAGGACGCGAGCTCGGCGGGGTCGGGATCGGCCCAGCGGCGGCAGAATTCGGAGACGAGCTCGTCGGGGGTCATGCGGTTCCTTCCGTCAGGCCCGGGCGAAGCGCGCCGGGTCGGTGCCCGGGATCCGGCGCGCCCGGCCTCGTTCGATGAGGTGCCGCACGTGCGCCGAGGCCTCGGACAGGGCCATCTGCTTGCCCGTGGGCGGGGTCTGGTCCCAGGGGCGGTACCACGTCATGCGTTCGGCAGCCTGCCACAGCGTCAGCTCCTCGTCGCCGAACGCCGCGTACAGGTCGTCGAGGCGTCGCTCGTGGTGCTCGACGAGCGCGTCGGTGCGGGCCGCGAGGTCGTCGATCGGCTGCCGGTGCGCGGGCAGGGTGCGCCGGGCCGGGAGCGTGCCGACGGCGCGCAGCGAGTCGATGAACTCGCCGAGGGCGTCGCGTTCGGCGAGAGGGAAATCGAAGTCGCCCACGTGCGGGGTCGTGGTGGCGAGGACGTGGTCGCCGCTGAAGAGGACGTCGTGCTTCTCGATGTAGAAGCAGGCGTGGCCGGGCGTGTGCCCGGGAGTGAACACCGTGCGCAGGGTGCGGCCGGCGAGCGCGATCCGCTCGTCGGTGGCGAGCTTGCGGTCGGGATGGACGTCGGGCTTGCCGGTCGCGCGTTCCCCGTTCGTCCGGTCGAGGTAGCTCGCGATCTGCTCGTCCGGGGCGCCGGCGCGGCGCCACTGCTCGGCCTCCCACTCGGCGTTGCCGTCGCCGGAGGTCATGAGCGCGAGCTGGCCGAAGTCGTCCTCGTGCATGCCGACCCAGCAGCCCGACGCCTCCCGGATCCGGCCGGTCAGACCGACGTGGTCCGGATGGAAGTGGGTGACGACGACCCCCTCGACGTCCGCGACGGAGGCGCCGACGGCGGCGAGGCCGTCCTGCAGCGCGGCCCAGGACGTGTCGTCGTTCCAGCCGACGTCGACGAGGACCAGCCCGCGCGGCGACTCCATCGCATACACCTGGGTGTCGCCGACCGGCAGGTCGCTCACCGGTACGGGGATGCGGTAGATGCCGTCGCCGATGTCGCGGGCGTGGTCCATGGGGTCCTCCGAGCTACTCGATCGTTAGCCATTCAATGAATACAAACAGTAAACTATTTGGGTTCGTGCGGCTCGATGATCGCCACGATCGAGCGGATCTCCCCCGCCGGGATGGCGAAGTGCTCGGTGACCGCCACCGTGAGGGTGCCGTCGCCGGCGTCGAGGTCGAGCAGGAACCGCGCGACGACGTTGTCGTCCCACTCGCGAAACGTCAGCTCCCGCACACGACGGATCGGGCGGTACTCGGGGCCCTGCTCGAGCCGGTCGCGGATCTCGACCCCGCTGTCGCCGGTGCGCACGCCGTTCTCGACCCGCCACGCGTCGGCCGCGAGCCGTACGTGCGACGCGTCGTGACCGACGAGGGAGCGGATGTAGGCGCGGGCCATGGCGACGCGGGCGCTGTCGGTGGGCGCGCCGACATGCTCGGCGATCGCGGCCATCAGGGTCGGCGCCCAGTCCGGCCGGCAGATCACCAGGTCCGGCATGTAAGGGTGGGGACGGTTGTACTCGAGCTCGCTGCCGTCGATGCGGGCGCAGTACAGCCCCGCCGCCTGCGCGACCCCCACCGGCGCCGCGGAGTCCCACTCCCACTGTCCGCCGGCGTGCACGTAGGCGTCGACGTCGCCACGCACCACCGCCATGGCCTTGGCCCCGGCCGATCCCATCCGCACCACGTGGGCGCCGACGGCCCGGGCAACGTCCGCGACGAAGACCGGCGGCCGGCTGCCGCTGACGACGATCCGGGGCCGCCGGCCGGCCAGCGGCCGCAGTTCGGTACGACGGACGTCGGCGGTGCCGTAGACGGCGCCGACGGCCGGCTGCGCGACGGCGGCGGCGGTGATGCCCCTGCCGGCCTCCCACAACGCGACGTGCACGGCCCAGTCCTCGTGGTCCGGCATGCCGTACTCCTTGGACCCGTCCAACGGGTCGACGATCCACACCCGCTTCGCGTGCACCCGCACCGGATCGTCGGCGGATTCCTCCGAGAGCACCGCGTCGTCGGGGCGCTCGGCGGCGAGCCGCTCGAGGATGTACGTGTCGGCGGCGCGGTCGCCGCGACGGCCGAGTTCGCGACCGGTGAGCGCGTCGGCCTCGGCCGCGCGGACGGTCAGCAACAGTTCGCCTGCAGCGGTGGCGATGTCGGCGGCCAGGGCGGCGTCATCGGTCATGGGGCCAACAATTCCATGATCAGCCCGGCCTGCGCGACCGGATCGCCGTCCTGTGGCCGCAGCACCAGCTCCGGCCGGGTGGGCGCCTCGTACGGGTCGTCGATACCGGTGAACCCGGTGATCTCCCCGGCCCGGGCCCGGGCGTACATGCCCTTCGGATCGCGGGCCTCGCAGTCGGCGAGCGGGGTGTCGACGAACACCTCGAGGAACGGCAGTCCGGCCTCCCGGTGCTGTTCGCGGATCCGGTCCCGGTCGGACCGGTACGGGCTGATGAGCGCGCAGATCGTCACCAGGCCCGCGTCCGCCATCAGCTGCGCCACCGCGCCGACGCGCCGGACGTTCTCCGCACGGTCCTGCGGCCCGAAGCCGAGGTCGGCGTTGAGGCCGTGGCGCAGATTGTCACCGTCGAGCCGGTAGGCCGGGACTCCGGCCGCGAGCAGGCGCCGCTCGAGCGCCGCGGCGACGGTGGACTTGCCCGACGCCGACAGGCCGGTCAGCCACACCGTCGCGCCGCGCGAGAGGCGTTCGGCGCGGGTCGCCTCCGCCGCGTGCCACACGACGGGGGCGGCGGCGAGGGTGGGTCCGGTGATCATCCCGGCGGCGACGGTGCTGCCGGTCGCGTCGTCGACGAGCACGAAGCTGCCGGTGGTCCGGTTGCGCCGGTAGGGGTCGAACAGCACGGGACGGCGGGTACGCAGCTGCACCCGTCCGATCTCGTTGAGGGTCAGCGATCGTGCCGTCCCGTCGCGGTGCAGGGTGGTGACGTCGAGCCGGTAGTCGAGCCGCACCACGTGCGCGGCGGTGGCGTTGGTGGTGTGGAGCAGGGTGTAGGTGGCGTCGGGCGCAAGACCCGGACCCTCGGCGAGCCAGCACACCATCGCGTCGAGCTCGTGCCCGACGAGCGGGCGGTTCCCCGGGCGGCACAGCATGTCGCCGCGGCCCACGTCGAGGTCGTCCTCGAGCTCGAGGCACACGGCGCTGCCCGCGAAGGCGCTCGGCACCGGGTCGCCGCCCGGGCCGTGGACGGCGCGCACGCGCGTGCCGTAGCCCGAGGGCAGCACCACCACCTCGTCGCCGGGGGCGAACGCCCCGCTCGCGACGGTGCCGGCGTAGCCGCGGAAGTCGCGGTGCTCCCCGTGACCGGGGCGGAGCACGTACTGGACGGGGAAACGGGCGTCGATGAGGTTGCGATCGGAGTCGACGTGCACCTGCTCGAGACGGTGCAGCAGCGAGGCACCCTCGTACCAGGTCATGGTGGTGGTGCGCGTGACGACGTTGTCGCCGAGCAACGCCGACACCGGCACGAACGTCAGATCGTGGATGTCGAGTTTGGCTGCGAACGAGGAGAATTCGGCGCAGATCTCGTCGAAGCGCTGCTGCGACCAGTCGACCAGGTCCATCTTGTTGACGCACAGTACGAGATGGGGGACGCCGAGCAGGCTGGCGAGAAAGGCGTGCCGGCGGGTCTGCTCGACGATGCCCTTGCGGGCGTCGACGAGGATGAGGGCGAGGTCGGCGGTCGAGGCGCCGGTGACCATGTTGCGGGTGTACTGCTCGTGGCCGGGGGTGTCGGCGACGACGAAGGCACGGTGCGGGGTGCAGAAGTAGCGGTGGGCGACATCGATGGTGATGCCCTGTTCCCGCTCCGCCCGCAGCCCGTCGGTGAGCAGCGCCAGGTCGGGGGTGTCCATGCCGCGCTCGCGGCTGGTGCGGGCGACGGCGTCGAGCTGGTCCTCGGGCACGGCCTTGGAATCGTGGAGCAGGCGGCCGATCAGCGTGGACTTGCCGTCGTCGACGCTGCCGGCGGTGGCGATGCGCAGCAACGGGGTCATCAGAAGTAGCCCTCCTTCTTGCGGTCTTCCATGCCGGCTTCGGAGATGCGGTCGTCGGCGCGGGTGGCGCCGCGCTCGGTGACGCGGCTGACGGCGACCTCGGCGACCACCTCGTCGGGGGTGGCGGCGGCGGATTCGACGCACCCCGTGCAGGTGGCGTCGCCCACCGTGCGGAACCGCACCAGCGCGTCGCGCGGCTCGTCGTCCGGCAGCAGGGTGAGGAACTCGTTGAGCGCCAGCAGCATTCCGTCGCGCTCGACGACGGGTCGGCGATGGGCGTAGTAGAGCGACGGCAGCTCGATGCGTTCGTCGCGGATGTAGTTCCAGACGTCGAGTTCGGTCCAGTTGGACAGCGGGAACACGCGGATGTGCTCGCCGCGGCGGTGCCGGCCGTTGTACAGCTGCCACAGTTCGGGGCGCTGCGCCTTGGGATCCCATTGGCCGAACTCGTCGCGGAAGGAGAACACGCGTTCCTTGGCGCGGGCCTTCTCCTCGTCGCGGCGGGCGCCGCCGAACACCGCGTCGAATCCGCCTTCGCGGATGGCGCGCAACAGCGTTCGGGTCTGCAGCCGGTTGCGGCTCGCGCGGGGACCGAGGTCCTCGACGGCCCGGCCGGCGTCGATGTCGTCCTGCACCGAGGCGACCAGCAGGCGCACCCGCCGGCGGGCCGCCTCGGCGTCGCGGTAGACGAGGACCTCGGGGAAGTTGTGGCCGGTGTCGATGTGCAGCACCGGAAACGGGATCGGCGCCGGCCAGAACGCCTTGGCCGCCACGTGCAGCATCACCGCGGAGTCCTTGCCGCCGGAGAAGAGCAGCACGGGACGTTCGAAGGTGGCCGCCACCTCCCGGAAGATGTGCACGGACTCGGCCTCGAGGGCGCGCAGCAGGGACAGTTCGTACGACGGCGTGAGGGTCATCGGGGCTCCAGCTCACGAGCGCCGGTCCAAATATGTACCGGCTTGGTCGAAAGGTTTCGCCCCGAACGATAGAACGAGTTTCAGTTCCGGGTCAACGCCCCGCGGGGTGCGAGCGAATGTATCGCCCACTCGATCAGACCGACGGCATGATCCATTCGCTCGGTCCCCCGGGGACGCAACACCCGGCCGTCACCGGGCCGGGCGACGCCCCCCGAGCTCGCGGGTGACGGCTTCGGCGGTGGCCACGAGCGCCGCCCCGCGCCGGGCGATCTCCCGGTTGGCCAGGGTCGCGCCCACGTGGAGAGTGAGCACCACCGACTGCCGTCCGTCCGCGTCGTAGGCGGGGGCGGCGAGCAGGTTCACCGGATGCTCGGCGTCGGCTGGTTCCGCCCCGGTCAGCAGCACCCGCTCCCCCAGGCTGGACACCACCTCCCCGAGCAGTTCGCGCAGCTCGGGCGGCAGGTCGTGCGCCGCGACGCCGGCCATGAGTGCGTGCAGCCGCCGGCCGCCCGCGGTGAGCGACTCGACCAGGTAACCCGCGGCGCGGCACTCGTCGACCACGTCCCGCAGGCGGTCCCGGTCCAGGCGCACCGGAAGCGTCGGCTCGCGCGCGAGCCACTGCTCGAGCCGCTCGTCGGAGTCCCACAGCACGTACATCAGGCCCACCGGCGGCGCGAACGGATAGACCTCTCCCACCCGCGCCCCGGCCCCGTCCGGATCGGCCCCGGCGACGTCGAGGACCGCGATGCGGTCGCCCACCACCGCCGACGCGGCGCAGGTGGCGCCGAACTCGGTGCCGAGCGCGGCCAGATGCCGGTGGGTGACGGGACCGACGGCGAAGCCGCGCTGCGCGGCGCGGCCCGCGACGATCAGCGCGGGACCGAGGCCGTACGTCCGGTCGGCGGGATGGCGCATCAGGTAGCCGGCCTCGGTCAGGGCGGTCAGGATCCCCAGGCACGTCGGCTTGCTCATACCCAGCCGGCGCGCCAGCTCGGAGAGCCCGAACCGGGTCTCCGGGTGCGCGACCAGGTGGTCCAGGACCTGCACGACCCGCTCGGTCGGCGGCGAACGCCGGGCGGACGACGGCGCGGCGGCCTCGGTCATTGACGCCTCCTTGGAACACGTTCTATCGTCGCTGCACCGAGAGCCTACCGCATCGGTACATATTTGAACCGCAAGGAGATCGTGTGCTCACCGATCCGCTCACATCCGCCATCGCCGAGGCCGAGAAGCTCGTCGCGACGGCGCCGCAGATCCGCACCGAGCAGGACCTGATCGAGGGGTACCGCTACCTCGCCGGCGGGATCACCGCCTGCGTGCACTCGGCGTGGGCGGCCGAGAGCCCCCACCCCACGTTCGTCACCGGGACCGGGCCCTACACGAAGATGGGGCTCGACAACCCCGACACCCTCTACTTCGGGGCACGCATCCGCGACGACGCCGAGTACGTCGTCACCGGCCGCCGCGGCACCACCTGCGACCTGAGCTTCCAGGTCCTCGCCGGCAACTACACCGACGCCGAGGTGCCCGGCAACGTCACCGCGTTCGACGACCGCGAGCTGCGCATCGCCGACGACGGCACCTTCGAGGCCCGGTTCGGTCCCGGCCCCGCCGACCCCGGGAACAACTACTTCACCCTCGCCCCCGGCTCGTCCCAGCTCGTCGTCCGGGAGGTCTACAGCGACTGGTCCCAGCGGCGCGGCACCCTGCGCATCGACCGGGTCGACGCGCTCGGCACGCCGCCGCCAGAGCCGACGCAGGACGACGCCGCCGCGCGCTACCGCCGGGCCGGGCGCGCCCTCGTGTCCCGGGTGCGGACATGGCTGCAGTTCCCGCAGTGGTTCTACCTCGACCTCCCGGTCAACACGGTCACCGAACCGCGGCCGACGCCCGGTGGCCTGGCCACCCAGTACTCGTCCGTCGGGCATTTCGACCTGCGCGACGACGAGGCGATGATCCTGGCCGTCCCCGCCGCCGACGCGCCCTACCAGGGCTTCCAGCTGGGCAGCCTCTGGTACATCTCGCTCGACTACATCCACCACCAGACGTCGCTGAACAACACACAGGCCCAGGTGGATCCGGACGGGATGATCCGCATGGTCGTCTCCGCCCGCAATCCCGGCGTCGCCAACTGGGTCGAGACCCTGGGCCGCGGCCGCGGGTTCCTGCAGTTCCGCTGGCAGCGCCTCTCCCGCGACCTCACGACCGCGGACGGCCCGACGGCCCGGGTGGTCCCGTTCGACGACCTGGCCGCGGCACTGCCGTTCCTCGACCACAACCGGGTCACGCCCCAGCAGTGGTCCGCGCGGATCGCCGCCCGCCAGACCTCGATCGCCGACCGGATGCTCGGGTGAGTGCCGTGACCACCCCGAGCCCCCTGCTCGCCGGACAGACCGTCGTGGTCAGCGGCGTCGGGCCCGGACTCGGCCGCACCCTTGCGGTGCGGTGCGCCGAGCACGGCGCCGACGTCGTGCTCGCCGCCCGCACCGCCGCCCGCCTCGAGGACGTCGCGGCCGAGATCACCGCCCTGGGCCGGCGCGCGGTGTCCGTCCCGACCGACATCACCGACACCGGCTCCGCGTCCCGGCTGGTCGAGACGGCCCTCCGCGAGTTCGGCCGGGTCGACACCCTGGTCAACAACGCCTTCTCGGTTCCGTCGATGAAACCGTTGGCACGCACCGACTTCCAGCACATCCGCGACAGTGTGGAACTCACCGTCCTCGGCGCGCTGCGCCTGACCCAGCTGTTCACCGAGGCCCTGACCGAGACGAAGGGCTCGGTGGTGAACATCAATTCGATGGTGCTGCGACATTCACAGGAGCGCTACGGCAGCTACAAGCTGGCCAAGTCGGCCCTGCTCGCGATGTCACAGTCCCTCGCCACCGAGCTCGGCCCGCAGGGAATCCGAGTCAATTCCGTTGCCCCCGGATACATCTGGGGAGAAACCCTGAAGGGTTACTTCGAGCACCAGGCAGAGAAGTACGGCACCACCGTCGAACAGATCTACCAGCACACCGCGGCGGGCACCGACCTCAAACGCCTGCCCACCACCGAGGAGGTGGCCGACGCCGTGATCTTCCTCGCCTCCCCGCTGGCCCGGGCCGTCACCGGCCAGTGCCTGGACGTGAACTGCGGCGAATACCACCACTGACCAGCCGTGCGCGTTCTCGGTAGCCGGCGCTACCGGAAACGCGCACAGGGAAGGGAGATCCATGACCGAGCGCACCAGCGTCGGCACCGTCGAGGACCTGCACGCCTCCGCGACGCGGCTGACCGGCCTGACCGACTTCGGCGACGACGACTACACCGAGGCCCTCGGCGTCCTCCTCGACTCGTATGCGCGCGACGAACACCTCACCCCGCTCGGCAGCAAGATGTCGCGGGTGTTCCTGCGCGGCGCCCTCGTCGCGCGGCTGCTGAGCGAGTCGGCCTGGCGCACCCACCCCGAGCACGCCGACGTCGCGATCGAACGGCCGATCTTCGTCACCGGCCTCCCCCGCACCGGCACCACCGCGCTGCACCGCCTGCTCACCGCCGATCCCGGCCACCAGGGACTCGAGATGTGGCTGACCGAGCTGCCGCAGCCCCGGCCGCCGCGCGAGACGTGGGCCGGGAATCCGGCGTTCGCGGCCATCGAGGCCGGGTTCGCGCAGCACCACGTCGAGCACCCGGAGTTCATGGGTGTGCACTACATGTCCGCCGGCGAGGTCGAGGAATGCTGGCAGCTGCTGCGGCAGTCCTTCCGATCGGTGTCCTACGAATGCCTCGCGCACCTGCCCACCTACTCGCGCTGGCTCGCGCGGCAGGACTGGACCGGCGCGTACGCCCGGCACCGCCGGAACCTGCAGCTGATCGGGCTGCCCGACGCCGGCAAGCGCTGGGTCCTGAAGAACCCGAGCCACCTGTTCGCACTCGACGAACTGCTCACCGTCTACCCCGCCGCGCTGATCGTCGTCACCCACCGCGACCCGCGCACCGTGATCCCGTCGGTGTGCAGCCTGGCCGCGCACGCCACCGACGGCTGGTCGCACACCTTCCGGGGCGCGAGCATCGGGCGCAGCCAACTCGACCTGTGGGCGCGCGGGCTCGACACGTTCACCGCGGCACGGACCCGGCACCACCCGGATCGGTTCGTCGACGTGGACTACCGCGACTTCGTCGCCGATCCTCTCGGCACGGTCGGCGCGATCTACGACCGGTTCGGCATCCCGCTCACCGCCGGCGCCGAACAGGCGATGGCCGCGCTGCACGCCGAGAGCCGCAGCGGGGATCGCCGGCCGGCGCACCGCTACCGGCTCGAGGACTTCGGTCTGAGCGCCGCCGAGGTGGACGAGCGGTTCCCGGACTACGCCCGTCGCTGACCCGCGGCGACGGCCGCGGCGGCGAGGACGTCGAGCAGGGGGAACAGCGCGGCGGCGATGAGATCCCCGGTATCGACGAACGCCTGCTCGGACAGGCCGATCGGATCGGGGATGTTCGGGGTGCGGGCCGCGCCGCTGGGATCCCGGCAGGCATCGAGCCGGGCGATCGTCTCCGCGCCGGTGACGGTCGCGATGCGGTGCGCCTCGGTGAGGGTGAACGACTTCGCCGCGGCACCGGCGATCAGGCCGGCGACCCGGTCGCGCTGTTCCTCGCTCATGGCCAGGACCAGGTCGGCGCCCTCGACCATCGTGGCGGTCACCCGGCGGGCGCGGAAGTCGCTCGCCTCGGCGCCGAGACCGGCGATGACCGCCGCCGCCCGGGGTTCGACGGGATACCCGACGAGGGCCCGGGTACCGGCGCTCTCGGCGGTCAGGTCGGCCCACTCCGATTCGCACGCGTAGGCCCGCGTCAGCCGCTCCGCGATCACGGACCGGCAGACGTTGCCGCTGCAGACGAACAGGATGTGCACGCGCGCACTCTAGCCGCCGCGAATCGGGCGGCGGCCCCGCACTTTTGGGAGTCGCCCGGTGTTCACGGGACGTTGGCCCGGCCGTCGCGTGTCGTTCACCCTCGGCGGCCGGTTCGCGGGCCGCCCCGGCGGGGTCCGGAAGCCGTGTCCGCGTCACCTCGACGCGGCGCCACATGGGATGATCGACGTATGCCCGCACCCCTACCGCTCGATCCGATCGCCGAGGCCCACCGCCAGTGGGCGGCCCACGGCTGGGGTGAGGTCGCGGACGGCATGGCCGCGGTGACCTCCGTGATGCGCGCGCAGCAGATCATGATGGCGCGGGTCGAGGAGGTCCTCAAACCGTTCGGGCTCACGTTCGCCCGGTACGAACTGCTGACCCTGCTGCACTTCACCAGGACCGGGGCGCTGCCCATGGCGAAGGCCAGCGCCCGGCTGCAGGTCCACCCCACCAGCGTCACCAACGCCGTGGACCGGCTCGAGACCGCCGGGCTCGTGCGCCGCACCCCGCACCCGAGCGACCGTCGCGCCACACTGGTCGAACTGACCGACGAGGGCCGGGCGCTGGCCGTCGAGACCACCGAGAAGCTCAACGCCGAGGTGTTCGCCCGGCCCGGCGTGCCCGACGACCAGCTCGAGACGCTGCTGCGGATCCTGGCCGGCCTGCGCCGCGACGCCGGCGACTTCGACACCGGCGGCGATCCCACCAGGTGGTGACACGGATCGGGGCCGTCCCGCACGATGCGGAACGGCCCCGGTCGAGGACGACGATCAGGCGTGCTTGAACTCCGGCGCGCGCTTCTCGACGAACGCGGCCATGCCTTCCTTCTGGTCCGCGGTGGCGAACGTCGAGTGGAACACCCGCCGCTCGAACTTCACGCCCTCGGCGAGGGTGGTCTCGAAGGACCGGTTGACCGCCTCCTTGGCCATCATCGCCACGGGCAGCGACATCGCCGCCACCGTGGTCGCGGCCTCGAGCGCCACGTCGAACAGCTCCGCGGCCGGCACGATGCGCGACACCAGGCCCGCGCGCTCGGCCTCCTCGGCGTCCATGTTCCGGCCGGTCAGGCACATGTCCATCGCCTTGGCCTTGCCCACGGCACGGGTGAGCCGCTGCGAGCCGCCGATGCCGGGGATGACGCCGAGCTTGATCTCGGGCTGGCCGAACTTGGCGGTGTCCGCGGCGATGATGAAGTCGCACAGCATGGCCAGTTCGCAGCCGCCGCCGAGGGCATACCCGGAGACGGCGGCGATGATCGGCTTGCGGGCCGAGGAGAGCCGATCCCACTGCGAGAACAGGTCTTCCGCGTACACCTCGGAGAACGTCTTCGGCGCCATCTCCTTGATGTCCGCGCCCGCGGCGAACGCCTTCTCGGAGCCGGTGAGCAGGATGGCGCCGATACCGGCGTCCGCCTCGAGCTCCTCGACGGCCGCCACCACCTCCCGCATCAGCTGGCTGTTGAGGGCGTTGAGCGCCTTGGGCCGGTTCAGCGTGATGATGCCGACGCGGTCCTTGCGGTCGAGCAGGATCGTCTCGAAGTCCGTCACTGGGTTTCCTGTTCTGTCGAGCGGTTGCGGATCTCGGTGATGATGGCCGAGAAGTCCAGTCCGCCGCCACCCGACTCGTTGAAGCGGTGGTAGATCTCCGCGGCCCGCAGCCCCAGCTCGGCGTCGACGCCGTTGGCGCGCAACGCGTTCGCGGCCAGGCCGAGGTCCTTGTCCATGAGCGCGGCGGCGAACCCGGGCTGGTAGTCGTTGTTGGCCGGGGTGGTGGGCACCGGCCCGGGCACCGGGCAGTTGCTGGTCAGCGCCCAGCACTGGCCGGAGGCGTTGGACGCGACGTCGAAGAGGGCCTGGTTGGTCAGTCCGAGCTTCTCGCCGAGCACGAAGGCCTCGCTGATGGCGATCATCGACACGCCGAGGATCATGTTGTTGCAGATCTTGGCGGCCTGGCCGACGCCGGACCCACCGCAGTGCACGACCTTGCGGCCCATCACCTCGAGCAGCGGCTTCGCGGCTTCGAAGTCGTCCTCCGACCCGCCGACCATGAAGGCGAGGGTGCCGGCGGCCGCGCCGGCCACGCCGCCGGAGACGGGCGCATCGATGGCGCGGTGCCCGGCCTGCACGGCCTTCTCGTGGGCTGCCCGCGCGTCGGCGACGTCGATGGTGGAGCTGTCGACGAACAGCGTGTTCGCCCGGGCGGCCGGCAGGACCTCGTCGTACAGCTTCAGGACGAGGGCGCCGTTGGGCAGCATCGTGATCACGACGTCGGCATCGCGGACCGCGTCGGTCGCGGACTCGACGATCGTGAGGCCGTCGGCGCGGCCCTGTTCCTGGGCCGCCGGCACCGGGTCGAAACCGGTGACCGGGTAGCCGGCCTTGACGAGGTTCGCGGCCATCGGCCCGCCCATGTGGCCGAGACCGAGGAAGGCGACGTTCGGCAGTGTGCTCATGTCAGGCGGTTTCCTTCTCGGGTGCGACGAGCCCGAGTTCGAGCTCGCCGAGTGGCTGGAAGTACGCGTCGACGTCGGCGTCGGTGACGTCGGCGAGGGTCGCCGGCGACCATGCCGGGTTGCGGTCCTTGTCGACCACCTGCGCGCGGATGCCCTCGACGAGGTCGTGCGAGCGCAACGACGCCAGCGACACCCGGTACTCCTCGTTCAGCACCTCCTCGAGGCTGCCGAGTTCGCGGGCGTGGCGCACCGATCGCAGGGTCACCTTCAGCGCGACGGGCGACTTGCCGAGGATCTGCTCGGCGGCCGCGCGGGCCTCGGGCTCCTCGGCGGCCTGCAGGCGGGCGACGATCTCCTCGACGGTCGGCGCCGAGTAGGCGGCGTCGATCCAGGAGCGCTGCGCGAGCAGCGACGACTCCGGGGCCGGCTGTGCGAATTCGGCGAGCGCCTCGTCGACCGTGCCGGATTCGAGGGTGGCGACGAACTTGTCGAGCGCCTCGGACGGCACGAAGTGGTCGGCGAAACCGAGGGCGATGGCGTCGCCGGCCGTCATGCGACCGGTGGTCAGAGCGAGGTGGGTGCCGAGCTCGCCCGGTGCGCGCGAGAGCAGCCAGGTGCCGCCCACGTCGGGGACGAAGCCGATGCCGACCTCGGGCATCGCGATCGTGGAGCGTTCGGTGACGACGCGGACGTTGCCGTGGGCGGCGATCCCGACGCCGCCGCCCATGACGATGCCGTCCATGATCGCGACGTACGGCTTCGGGTAGCGGCCGATGGCGGCGTTGAGGATGTACTCGTCGCGCCAGAAGTCCTGCGAGCCGGTGCCGCCGTCGCGGGCGTCGTGGTAGATCGAGACGATGTCACCGCCGGCGCACAGGCCGCGCTCCCCCGCCCCGTCCACGACGACCGCGCGGACCGAGTCGTCCCCGGCCCACTCGCCGAGCGCGGCGGCCGTCACCTTCACCATGTCGTAGTTCAGGGCGTTGATGGCCTTGGGCCGGTTCAGGGTGATCCGGCCGATGCCGCCGGAGACCCGGACGAGGACGTCTTCCGTCTCGGTCATTTTGCTCCGTTCTGCGCCGCGGCCACCACGCTGCGCGCGACGACCACCCGCATGATCTCGTTGGTTCCTTCGAGGATCTGATGCACCCGCAGATCCCGCACGATCTTCTCGAGTCCGTACTCGGCAAGATAGCCGTAGCCGCCGTGCAGTTGCAGCGCGTCGTTGGCGGCGTCGAAGCAGGCGTCGGTGGCGAATCGCTTCGCCATGGCGCACAGCTCGACCACGTCGTCGGCGTTCCGGTCCAGCGCGTCGGCGGCGCGCCACAGCAGGGTACGGGAGGCCTCGATGCCGGTGCGCATGTCGGCGAGGCGGAACTGCAGGGCCTGCGAGTCGAGCAGCCGCTCCCCGAACGCCTTGCGTTCGGCGAGGTAGCCGACGGTCTTGTCGAGCGCGGCCTGAGCGCCGCCGACCGAGCACGCGGCGATGTTGAGCCGGCCCCCGTTGAGCCCGTGCATGGCGATGCGGAAGCCGCTGCCCTCCTCGCCGAGCAGGTTCTCGGCGGGCACCCGGGCACCGTCGAAGATCACCTGCCGGGTGGGCTGGGCGTTCCAGCCCATCTTCTTCTCGTTGGCGCCGAAGGACAGCCCGGGGGTGTCCTTCGGGACGATGATCGCGGAGATGCCGCGCGGACCGGGCTCGCCGGTGCGCGCCATCACCACGTACACGTCCGACGTGCCGGCGCCGGAGATGAACTGCTTGGCGCCGGTGAGGACGTACTCGTCGCCGTCGCGGACGGCCCTGGTGCTCAGGGCCGCCGCGTCGGAGCCGGCGCCGGGCTCGGTCAGGCAGTAGCTGGCGAGCTGGTCCATCGTGCAGAGCCCGGGGACCCAACGGCGGCGCTGCTCGTCGTTGCCGAACCGGTCGATCATCCACGTGACCATGTTGTGGATGGAGATGTAGGCGGCGATGGACGGGCAGCCCTTGGCGAGTTCCTCGAAGATCCGGACGGAGTCGAGGCGGCGCAGGCCCGACCCGCCCACGTCCTCGCGGACGTAGATGCCGCCCATCCCGAGGGCCGCGGCCTTGCGCAGGACGTCGACCGGGAAGTGCTTGGTCTGGTCCCATTCGACCGCGTTCGGGGCGAGGAACTCGGCGGCGAAGTCGCGGGCGGTGTCGCGGATCGCCCGGTCGTCGTCGGTGAGGGTGAACATCGGTATCTCGTCCTAGTCCATCGTCGGGATGACGAAGTGGTCGGCGTTCTCCTTCAGGCCGGAGAACCAGCGCTGGGTGACGGTCTTGGTCTTGGTGTAGAAGCGGATCGAGTCCGGGCCGTGCTGGTTGAGATCGCCGAAGCCGGACCGCTTCCAGCCGCCGAAGGTGTGGTACGCGATCGGCACCGGGATCGGCACGTTCACGCCGACCATGCCGACGTTGACGCGGTTGGTGAAGTCGCGGGCGGTGTCGCCGTCGCGGGTGAAGATCGCCACGCCGTTGCCGTACTCGTGCTCCGAGGGCAGCCGCAGGGCCTCCTCGTAGTCGTGCGCGCGGACGACGATCACGACGGGGCCGAAGATCTCCTCGCGGTAGATCTTCATCTCCGCGGTGACGTTGTCGAACAGGGTGGCGCCGGAGAAGAAGCCGTTCTCGTGGCCCTCGAGCACGAAGTCGCGCCCGTCGACGACGAGCTCGGCGCCCTCGTCGATGCCGGACTGGATGTAGTCGTGCACCCGCTGACGCGCCTCGGCGGTGACGAGCGGGCCGAAGTCGGCGTTCGGGTCGTCGCTGCGGCCGACCTTCAGCTTTCCGACGCGTTCGGTCAGCTTCGCGACGAGCGCCTCGGCGGCCTCCTCACCGACGGGCACCGCGACGGAGATGGCCATGCAGCGCTCACCGGCGGAGCCGTAGCCGGCGCCGACGAGGGCGTCGGCCACCTGGTCCATGTCGGCGTCGGGCATGACGATCGCGTGGTTCTTGGCGCCGCCGAAGCACTGGGCGCGCTTGCCGTGGGCCGCGGCGGTCTCGTAGATGTACTGGGCGATCGGCGTGGAGCCGACGAAGCCGACGGCCTTGACGCGCTCGTCGGTCAGCAGCACGTCGACGACGGTCTTGTCGCCGTTGACGACGTTGAACACCCCGGCGGGCAGCCCGGCCTCGATGAACAGCTCCGCCAGGCGCAGCGGCACCGACGGGTCCCGCTCGGACGGCTTGAGCACGAACGCGTTTCCGCACGCGATGGCCGGTCCGGCCTTCCACAGCGGGATCATCGCGGGGAAGTTGAACGGGGTGATGCCGGCGACGACGCCGAGCGGCTGGCGCATCGAGTAGACGTCGATGCCGGTGCCGGCGGAGTCGGTGAACTCGCCCTTGAGCAGGTGCGGGATGCCGGTGGCGAACTCGATTACCTCGAGGCCGCGCTGGATGTCGCCCTTGGCGTCGGCGACGGTCTTGCCGTGCTCGGAGGACAGCAGCTGCGCGAGGTTGTCCATGTCGTCCTGCACGAGCTGCAGGAACTTCATCAGCACGCGGGCGCGCTTCTGCGGATTGAACGCGGCCCATTCCTTCTGCGCCTCGACGGCATTCGCGATGACGGCCTCGGTCTCGGCGACGTCGGCGAGCGGAACCCGGGCCTGCACCTCGCCGGTGTTGGGGTCGAAGACGTCGGCGAATCGGTCGGAGGCACCGGGGATGTGCTTGCCCCCGACGAAGTGGGTGAGTTCTCGAACGCTCATGTCCGGATCCGTCCTAACTGGTCGAATTCTGGTGTTCAGGTGGGATGATCGGGGGCAGCGGACGACACCCCCGGCAATGTGTGCTCATCCTATAGTTGGAAGTCCACGTATGTCCATAGGCGGCTGCGCCGGTGCGTCCTTCGGGTTGCCGCAGCCGCCCAAAGGACGCACCGGCCGCGGAGCGGCCTATCGCAGGCGCCGGTACATCTCCTCCAGGTCCGACGTGCCGCGGAGGACGACCGACTCGTCCGTGCCGCCCGCCCGCAGCGCCCGGCGCAGCAGCGTCGGATCGAGATCGTCCGGCGCGGGCCGGTACGGCTCGGCCGGCAGATCCGGCAACCGGATCGCGTCCCCGTAGAAGTCCTCGTCGTCGGTCTCGGCGGCGTCCACCCCGCCGATCAAGGCGTTCAGGTCGACCCCGCGCAGGGTGAGCACCGCCAGCGGCTGCTCGTCGACGTGCTCGGCCAGCAGGTACCCGACCGCCGCCGCGTGTTTGCACGGCCACCCGTCATCCGGGCACGTGCAGTCGAAGTCCAGTTCACCGGCGCGCCGCGGCAGCAGCAGCGGACCCAGTTCCTCCGGCAGCGCACCGCCCGCGAGCCGGACCAGCATGCCCGGGGCCGACCGCACCCGGTCGATCAGGCCCGCGACCGCCTCCTCGTCGAGCGTTCGGATCGAGACCGTCGAGGTGAACGGGCGCAGTTGACTGCCCTGCACCTCCCCCACGGCCGCGCCGGGCTCGAGCCGCAGCGAGACCACCTGTCCCGACCGGGCGTAGGTCCGGCCCCGCGCCAGGCGGCCCTTGTCGGCGACCTGCTCCATCGCCGAGACCAGCTCCTTCGACCACCAGGTGCGCCCGATCGACCCGCGTTTGGTCCGCGCCTCGATGCCGCCGACGACCCGCCGGCGCTTGCCGTAACGGTCGAACCCACCGGCCGGGCTCACTCGCCCACCGCCTCGTCGCCCAGGGACAGCAGCGAGTGCAGTTGCTCGGTGGACAGCTCGGTGATCCAGTTCTCGCCCGCTCCCACGGCAAGTTCCGCCAATTCCTGTTTCCCCGAGATCATTTCGTCGATCCGTTCCTCCAGCGTGCCGACGCACACGAGCTTGCGGACCTGCACGTCGCGGCGCTGGCCGATGCGGAACGCCCGGTCGGTGGCCTGGTTCTCCACCGCCGGATTCCACCAACGATCCAGGTGCACCACGTGATTCGCGGCCGTCAGGTTCAGGCCCGTGCCGCCGGCCTTGAGCGAGAGCAGCATCATCGGCGGGCCGTCGTCGCCCTGGAACGCGGCGACCATCGCGTCGCGCCGGCCCTTGGACACCCCACCGTGCAGAAACGGCACCGTGGTGTCGAACCGCTCGGAGAGGTACGGGGCGATCAGCGCACCGAACTCCCGGAACTGGGTGAACAGCAACGCCTTCTCCCCGTCGGCGAGGATCGACTCGACGATGTCCTCCACCAGCCCGAGCTTGCCCGAACGGTGCCGGCCCCGGCGCAGCACCCCGGAGCCGTCGCCCAGGTAGTGCGCGGGGTGGTTGCATACCTGCTTGAGCCGGGTCAGCGCGGCGAGCACCGCGCCCTTGCGGGCCATGCCCTCCTTGTCCCGGATCTGCCGCATCATCTCGTCGACCACCGCCCGGTACAGCGCCGCCTGCTCGGCGGTCAGATTGGCCCGCACCGTCTGCTCGAACTTCTCCGGCAGGTCCGAGATCACCGACGGGTCGGTCTTGACGCGGCGCAGCACGAACGGCGACGTCAACGCGCGCAGCCGCGCGGCGGCGGCCGCGTCGCGCTCCCGCTCGATCGGGACGGCGAACCGGGCCCGGAAGGTCGCCGGCGAACCCAGCAGGCGGGGATTGGCGAAGTCGAGGATCGAGCGCAGTTCCTCGAGCCGGTTCTCCACGGGGGTGCCGGTGAGCGCGACGCGGTGCCGCGCGGGGATCGCCCGCGTCGCGCGGGACTGCGCGGTCGCGGCGTTCTTCACGTGCTGGGCCTCGTCGAGCACCACCCGGCCCCAGCGCAGCGACCTCAACGGCGCCACGTCACGCGCGACGAGCGCGTACGTCGTGATCACCAGGTCGCTGTCGGCGACCGCCGCGGCCAGCGCGGCGTCGCGCAACCGCGCCGGGCCGTGGTGGACGTGCACACGCAGGCCCGGCACGAACCGCTGGGCCTCGCGCTGCCAGTTGCCCACCACCGACATCGGGCACACCAGCAACGTCGGGGCCACGTCGTCGCCGCCCGCCCGTTCGTGGGCGAGCAGCGCGAGCACCTGCACGGTCTTGCCGAGGCCCATGTCGTCGGCCAGCACCGCGCCCAGCCCGAGGCCGCTCATGAACGCCAGCCACTCCAGGCCGCGCTGCTGGTACGGACGCAAGGTCGCATGAAGGCCGGGTGGGGGCGGCACCGGTTCGGGCCGGACCTGCCCGTCGAGCAGGGTCGCCACCCAACCGGTCGCGGCGACGTCGGTGACCTCCACCGGTGGCGGCTCGTCGCCGGTGAACCGGCCGAACAACGTCGCCAGCGTCGCGTCCGTCGCGCCCTGGCCGGCGACGTAGCGGGCGGCCCGCGCGAGCGCGATCGGATCGGCCTGCACCCACTTGCCGCGCAGCTTGACCAGGTCGCTGTTGGCCGCGATCAGCCGTTCCATCTCGGCGGGGGTGAGCAGCATGTCGCCCACGGCAAGCTGCCACTCGAACGAGACGAGCGCGTTCATGCCGACGGTGTCGTCCTCGGCGGCGACGGGTGCGACCGACGAGGACACCTGCAGCCGCAACGACGGCTCGAGCCGCGCCCATGCGCGCGGCAGCAGCAACGCGACGCCGGCCTCGCCCAGGGCACGGCCACCGTGCTCCACGAGGTCGGTCACGACCCCCGTCGGCAGCAGCAGGTCCAGGCTGTCCGGGTCGCGCGGCACGTCCTGCAGCCGCGGATACGCCTTCAGTGCGGCGCCGAGCTTGCGGATGCCGATCTGCAGCAGCTGGGCGTCGGAGCCGTCCACCGGCACCGGCACCGGCGCCTGCCCCTCCGACCGCAGGCACACCTCGAGCCGCCACAGCGTGTCCGAGCCGATGCCGTCCTCCTCGTCGTCCGGTTCGACGAGCCGCAGCACCAGATCGGGCTCGTTTCCCGCGAGCGAGGCCCGCCATTCGTCCAGCGCCTCGGCCATGCGCTGGGAGCCGCTGTGGTGCGGCTGCCCCTCGGCCAGGGCGGCGATCAGCGGATGCAGCGAGGTGCCGACGTTGCCGATCAGCGACCGGGTGATCGGATCGGTGAGTTCGGTGGCGAGGTCGTCGAGGATCGCCGCGGGCCGTCCGGCCTGCCGCTGCACCGGCGGCATCGCGGCGGACAGTTCGGCCGCCCAGGCACGGGTCCGGTCGCCGCCGAGCACCCGCCACCGCGCCCACCACTGCCCGTCGGCGCGGTGCAGTTCCGGGGCCACCCGCCCGGCCTGCGCCCAGCGCTCGAGGCCGCGGGCGACGTGGGCGAGGTAACGCAGGTCCCCGGCCACCCCCTCGGCGTGCCGCGGCAGCGCCAGCAGCAGCTCCGCGGCGTCGGGCGGCGCGACCGCCACCGCGGGGATCCGCCGCGGACCGTCGTCGCCGGGCAGGCGCAGCTCGACCCGGTGCCGGAACGGCCGGTCGATCCATCGACGCAGTACAGCGGGTGCGTCGCCGGGCGGGTCGTCGCCGTCGCGCCACAGCATCAGGCCCGCTCCCGGTGACCACAGCCCGTGCAGCATGCCCACCATGGTGCCAGTCGCGACCGACACCGTCGTGACGGGCTGGGGCGCACGCCCGCCGTCGTGGCGGGTGGGCACGCGCGCAAGACGGTCGTGCGCCGAGCGCCGGTGACGATCGGCCCTGGATCGGGCTCGCTCCCCGGAGGACACTGGGCTGCAGGTGCACCCACCAGGAGACTGCGATGTCGATCATGATCCAGGTCCTCGAGCAGGCCTACAGCGCCCACACCCCTTGGGAGCAGGTCAAGTACGCGTTCGTCGACTCCGAGCACATCACCACGATGCGGCTCGACGGTCAGTGCGGCGTGTGGCTCGACGGGACGAAACACGGTGAGTCCCACCGGCTCGCCGCCACCGCGACCGCGGAGCAGGCGGTGTTCTTCCTGCTGACCGTGTTCGACCGGATCGCCGAGTGCAGGCAGCACGGCGGGTCGTGGATCGTCGGGCACGACGGCCGCACCATCGAGTCCATCCACGCGACGCGGTTTCCGCTGACGACCGACGGCTGAGGCCTGATCCACCGTCGTTGATCGCGATCCGGGTCGGGATCGGATTTCGGGACGGGTGATCTCGGGACCTGCCCGGCGACCTCGGCGCGGGCGACGGTGACCGCCCGTGCGGAGTATTCGACGTACGAACGCCTACCTCGATGCAATTGCCCACCTTCGGGCCCGCATGCAGGGCACGAGCTAGGCGCGCTGCAGGTTCTCGTCTTCGGCGTCCTCGACGCGCACCGCGCGGCGTCGGTCGCGTAGCAGGTGGCGCGCCGCCCAGTCGAGGCAGAATCCGAGCACACCGATGACCGCGATCACGGCCATCACCTGGTCGTAGGCGAGCTGGTCGCGGGCGTTGAGGATCTGGTAGCCCAGGCCGGAGCGGACGCCGAGCATTTCGGCGGGCACCAGGACCACCCAGGCGATGCCGAGCCCGACCCGCAGCCCGGTCTGGACCTGGTCGCGGATCGCGGGCAGCACCACGGAGGTGAGTTGCTCGAACCGGGTCGCCCCGAACGACCGAGCGACGAGCAGGTGCCCGGGGTCGACGGCGTGCACGCCGGCGGCGGTGTTGATGACGATGGGCCACACGGCCGCCGCGGCGATGAGGAAGAACACCGGCTGATGGCCGATCCCGAACAGCGCGACGGCGATCGGCGCCCACGACAACGGCGAGATCATTCGCAGGAACTGCATGACCGGCATGGTGGCCCGCTCCACGACCGGGTTCAGTCCGATCGACAGGCCGACGGGGATGCCGACCGTCGCGGCGATCAGCAGACCGACGAGCAGCCGCCACATGCTGGCAGCGACGTCCGGCAGCAGCACGCGGCGTTCGACGAGGTCGATCAGCGCGGGAACCACATGCTGAGGAGCGAACTCTCGTAGCAGCGAGTCGGGTGCGGCGACGACGCTGGTGAGCAGCCACCACAGCAACACTGCGACGAGAACCGCGACGAGTTGCGGCACGAGCGACGGTCGCCGCGGTGCGGGAGTGGAGAGGTTCAAGAGGGGTCGACCTCCTCGATACGGGTCAGGCCTGCGGGCAGCCCGAAGGCGGCGGGACCGCCGAGACGGGCGAGCGACGCCCGGACGAACCGGTCGTCGACGAGGTCGTCGTGCACGGTCGCCGGGTCGAGCCGGTCCAGGAACCGGGTGTCGCCGTCGACGAGGGTGTCGTGCATGGCCTCGACCAGCGCCGCGGTGAAGCTGGGGAACGGGAACGGTTGGTAGCCGACCTGCTGCGGCCGCCAGTGCGGATGCACGCCGGCGGCCCGGTCGGGATAGGTGAGGGCCTCGGTGATAGCTGGCAGCGACTGCGGCAGGTATCCGCCCGCGAGCATCGTTGCCGTGGCCGGGCGATCGGCGCCGATCCGCTGCTGCGCGGCGACGAGCGAGTCGGTGACGGACTGGGCGACGGCGGGTCGCTGCTCGAGGAGGTCCTCGTGAACGAGCAGCGCACAGCACGCATGATCGCGCCAGACGTCGCCGAGAAAGCGGTGGATGCGGCCCACGCCGCGCAGTTCGGCGGCGGCGTTGAAGGGGTCGGCGACAGTGAAGCCGCCGATCGAGCCGTTGGCGAGCGCGGGGATCATGTCCGACGGACTCATCACGATCAGCTCGACGGTGCGATCGGTGCGGGACGCGGACCGCCGGATCACCGGGCGCAACCCCTGGGAACGCAGCAGTTTCTGCAGGACGATGTTGTGGATGGACCACCAGAACGGGATGGCTACCTGCCGGCCGGCGAGCTGCCCGAGGTCGGTGACGTCGGGCGCGACGGTCAGGGCCGAGCCGTTGGTGTGATTCCAGCCGAGGATGCGCACGGCGCTGCCGAGGGCGTAGCGCAGTTGCACGGCCATCGGCATCAGCAGGTGCACGACGTCGACCTGCCGGGTGAGGAACGCCTCGGCCAGCGACGCCCAGCTACGGAACAGCACCGGCTTCGCGCCGTCGACGACGCCCTGCGGGTACAGGCCGGCACCGTGCGCGACGAGCAACGGCGCGGCGTCGGTGATGGGCAGGTATCCGATCCGCAACTGCCCGGTGGTGTTGGCGCGGTCGGTAGCCGCGACCCGGCCGAGATCCACGAGGCCGGCCACGCCCCCGGCTGCGGCCAGCCCGACGGCACCGCGCAGCAGCGTCCGGCGCGTGATCACGGCGCTCACCGCGCGGACAGCGACGTGTCGCGGTAGCGGGCCAGGATCTCGGCACGCAGATGGTCCGGATGCTCGTCCGGACGGGCGCCGAGGTGCCATTGCTGCTGCACGGTGCCCCCGCCGCCGA
The DNA here is from genome assembly GCF_011058195.1 of Rhodococcus sp. 14C212. NCBI lineage: Bacteria > Bacillati > Actinomycetota > Actinomycetes > Mycobacteriales > Nocardiaceae > Rhodococcus > Rhodococcus sp. 14C212. Next base: position 52,335 of record NZ_JAALEH010000028.1, read on the forward strand.
GCAGTGCGATGCGGTCCGCGAGCAACAGCGCCTCGTCGATGTCGTGGGTGACGAGCACCGTGGTGAAGCCGAGTTCGCGAGCGAGGTCGCGCAGCCACACCTGCAGGTCGGCGCGGATAGCCGGGTCGAGCGCACTGAACGGCTCGTCGAGGAGCAGCAGGCGCGGGCGGACAGCGACGGCCCGGATCACCGCGACGCGCTGGGCCTGCCCGCCGGAGAGCTGATCGGGGTAGTACCCGGCGAGGTCGGCGAGCCCGAACATCCGCAGCAGCTCGTCCGCGTAGGCGGCGTCGAACCGGTCCCGGTGCGCGGCGAAGCGTCCACCGAAGGCGATATTCTCCCGCACCGTCAGCCACGGCATCAGAAAGGGTTGCTGGAACACCACTCCCGTGTGCGGGCGGGTGTCGTCGTCGGAGGTGGGCCAGGTGACGGTGCCGCCGTCGAGGCGCTCGAGGCCGGCGACGATTCGCAGCAGGGTGGACTTGCCGCTGCCGCTCGTGCCGAGCACGACGAGGAACTCGCCGTCGGCGATGTCGAGGTCGACCCCGCCCAGGACGGGCGGGTTACGTCCTGAAAAACTCTTGTATCCGTTGGTTATTCGTACTGCGAGAGTTCCCACCGCAGCTGTCCTTCCGAGGGCGACTGAATGGGCAGGAAGGCGGCCTCGCGGAACCGACGGTTGGTTGCGCTCGAGGAGGCGTAGCCCGCGCCGCCCCGCAGGGTCGACTCGAGACGGGTCGCGGCGACCGCGACGATCGAGCCGTCGAGCCGCAACCGGATCAGGTCGGCCGGGCCGGCCGTGGCCGAATTCGCGGCGAAGCGGTGCAGGCGGTCGCGCAGCGACTCGTACCGGGCCGCCAGCGTCTGGTATTCCTCCGCGAACTGGGCGCCGAGACCGGTGAGGCGGGCTGAGGACTCGGTCAGGGCCGTGCGGGTGATGCCGCTGCAGAACGCCGTCTGCAGCAGGAGGAACGTCGGGCGGATGTTCCCGCAGAAGCCTGCGAGGTCGTCGGTGACGATGTGGTCCGCGTCAACGTGCACCTTGTCGAACGTCAGCGACGTCGAGGACGTGGCACCGAGCGCGAGCAGCTCCGGCGCCGGGGCGATTCGCACGCCGGGCGCGTTCGCCCGGACGGCGGCGACGTATCGGGTGCCGTCCGTGCCGTGTGCCGGGAAGACGATGAGCGACTCGGGGAAAATGTTGGAGGCCCAGTGAATCGGGCCGGACACCGCGAGACCGTCGGCGGTGCGCTCGGCCGTGAGGGGCAGTTCGCCGAGGCCCGCGAGATGTTTGAGTGCGGCGGCCATCGCGGTGACGCCGACGAGCCGCCCGGCGGCGAGGTCGTCGCGGTACCTGTTCCGTAGTGGCGTCGGAGCTCGGTCGATGTACTCGAGGCTCATCCGCTGCGCCCACAGCGAGAAGCCCACGGCGAGGCTCTCGGCGGCGATGTCCTCGATGACCGCGACCATCTCGCCGATCCCGTCCCCACCGAGGCCGGCGGCAATCAGACAGCTTTCGCCGATCGTGGTGAGATCGACGCGGATGTCGGTCTCACCACGATCGAGCGAGTCCGCCCGGTCGCGAACGGATTCGGCGACGGTTCGGCGCCGTTCGGTGAGGGGTTGTGAGACAGCCGCGGTCATCGTGGAGGTCAGCTTTCGAGGGTGTGGATGCGGTCGACAGGGGTGCTCACGGCGTCGCGGGCGCGGAACACCGCGGCCTCGTCGGGCGCGTTGTAGAAGCACAGGCACTTGTCCATGTCCTCGCGGACGTAGGTGCGCAGAAAGCTCACCTCGGGGACGTTGGCGTACTTCGGCGAGTTCGCCTTCTTGCGGGCGAGGTAGGTGTCCATGTCGATCTCGGCGGGGATGTCCCATTCGACGAGATAGCCGGCCTCGGGCCGTGCCGCCTTGATCTGGTCGAGGTCGGCGCCGACGAGGCGGACCTGGTGCGGTCCGTCGAGTTCGGAGACGGACAGCGCCGCGGCGTCGAGGTCGGGAGCATTGCATCCGTCGAACTCGGCGATGGCGAAGACGCGCTGCGCGCCGGCGGTCACCTGGGCCTCGATCAGCTCGCCGCCGGCGGTGGCGACCCGGGCGTCGAATTCCTTGAGCGCCTGGTCGGCATTGTCGGCAGTGGGCACGAGTTCGTACAGGTACAGGGACATGGGTCACCTTCCGGGGACTGAGGAGAAGGGCGGGGCGCGCCGAACCTGGAGAAGATTGCGCGCGGAGGCTGCGAGCCGAGGGGCTCGGTCAGCGACAGGAGTGACGACACACCGCAGCGGCCACGCGCACGAGATCCACGTGCAGGCGGCGGGTGAGGTTGCTGCGGGTCACGCCGTCCACACTACAGACGGACAGAACGATCTGTCTATCCGGCCGCTCGGTTACCCTGGATCCGTGCCCGCTTCCGCCGACATCCGCGTGGACACCACGCCCGAGTCCCGTCCGGTCAAGGTGCCGCCCGCCGAGCGGCTGCTCGCCACGGCGGTGGCGCTGTTCTCCCGTTACGGGATTCGTGCCGTGGGCATCGACCGCATCCTCGCCGAATCGGGCGTGGCCCGCGCGAGCATGTACTCCGCCTACGGATCCAAGGACGCATTGGTCCTGGCGTACCTCGAGCACCTCGACCGCCGGGACCGCTCGCGCTGGACCGCAGCCGTCACGGATGTCGCCGATCCCGTCGAAAAGGTCCTGATGTTCTTCGACCTCGCCCTCATGTCGGCTCCGGCGAGGAACTACCGGGGATGCCAATATGCCAACGCGGCGACCGAGTTCCCGGACGAAGAACTGGCGCCCGTGCGGGCGCACCGAGACTGGCTGCGCAAGACTCTCGTCGCGCTGCTCACCGAGGCCGGGGTGGCCGCCCCGGAATCAGCTGCCCGGCAGATCCAGCTGATCTACGACGGGGCACTGTCCGGCTCCAAGCTCGAACACTCCGAGGAGCCGCTGCGGCTCGGCCGCGAGCTCGCCGCCGCGATCGCAACGGGCTGACTTTCAGGCACCGAGCGGGCACCGGCGCCGCCGCTGTCGGTGCGGTCGGTGAGAATGTCCGCGTGCGAGGGGGCGCAGCGTTCTGGGGGCTGGTGGTGGCGGTCGCGATCGTCGTGTCGTGGGGTTGGGACCGGATCGAGTCGAACGCACCACCGGCACCGGGCAGTCCCGGCCGCGGCGAGCTCGAACAGCTGCTGGCGCGGGCGGCGGTGGTGCCGCACCGGCCGCAGGTGCCGGGGTACGAGCGGGGGTGCGGACCGGGCGAGGGGTGCGTGTTCGGGGAGGCGTGGTCCGACGACCATCCGGGCCCCGGCGGGCGCGACGGGTGCGACACCCGCAACAACGTGCTCGCCCGCGATCTGCGCGACGTGGCGTTCCGGCCCGGCACCGGCGACTGTGTCGTGCTGTCGGGCACGCTGGCCGACCCGTACACCGGGGCGCGGCTCGAATTCCGTCGCGCCGAGGGCCGGGCCGTCCAGATCGACCACATCTATCCGCTGGCGGCGGCGTGGGACCTCGGGGCGGCGGCCTGGCCGGCCGAACGTCGCCGGCAGTTCGCCAACGACGTCGCCTACAACCTGATCGCGGTGGACGGCCCGGCGAACGAGGACAAGCGCGATCACACCCCGGGCGAGTGGCTGCCGCCGGCGGCGGCGTATCGCTGCTGGTTCGCGGGCAAGTACCTGTCGGTGGCGGTGCGCTACGGGCTGCCGATCACGGTGGCCGACCGGCGGGCGCTGGCCTCGACGATCTCCGCGTGCTGAGGGCCGGCGCCGTGCCCCGCATCTGCGCGCGGGGAACTAGCGTGGCACTCATGGTTTCGCGCATCACCAAGGACACCCGCCTGTGCATCTCGCTGTCGGGCCGCCCGAGCAACATCGGCACCCGCTTCCACAACTACCTCTACGACGAACTCGGCCTGGACTTCGTGTACAAGGCGTTCACGACGACCGACCTGCCGGCGGCGGTGGCCGGGATCCGCGGCCTCGGCATCCGCGGGTGCGGGGTGTCGATGCCGTTCAAGGAAGCGGTCATTCCCCTGATCGACGAGCTGCACGACTCGGCGCGGGCCATCGAGTCGGTGAACACCGTCGTCAACGAGAACGGGGTGCTGCACGCCTACAACACCGACTACCAGGCGGTGGTGGATCTGCTGCGCGAGCACGAGGTCCACCCGGCGTTGCCGGTCGCCGTCGCCGGCAGCGGCGGGATGGCCAAGGCGGTGGTGGCGGCCCTGCGCGACAGCGGGTTCGCGAACGTGTCGGTGATCGCCCGCAACGAGAAGACCGGCCGCCCGCTCGCGCAGCAGTACGGATTCGACTGGCGGCCCGAGCTCGGTGAACTCGCTCCGGGCCTGCTCGTCAACGCCACGCCGATCGGGATGGCGGGCGGGCCGGAATCCGGGCAGCTGCCGTTCCCCGAAGCCGCGGTGGACGCGGCGACGACGGTGTTCGACGTGGTGGCGATGCCCCCGCAGACGCCGCTGATCCGCGCGGCCCGGGAGCGGGGACTGCCCGTGATCACCGGCGCCGAGGTCATCGCCCTGCAGGCGGCGCAGCAGTTCGCGCTGTACACCGGCGTGACCCCGACGCCCGAGCAGGTGCGCCGCGCGTCGGAGTTCTCCCGATCCGCGGCCTGAGCCCCGGCATTCAGGCCCCGGTGGCGATCTCCCGGGCCGGGTCCCGGCACCACTGCGACCACGACCCCGGGAACAGGGCCGCGTCGATCCCGGCGAGGGCGAGCGCCGCGATCTGATGGGTCGCGGTCACCCCGGATCCGCAGTAGACGGCGACGGGACCGCCCCCGCACACGGTCGCGAAGCGGTCGGCGAGTTCCCCGGCGGTCCGGAACGTGCCGTCCTCGCGGAGGTTGTCCGTGGCGGGGGCGCTCACCGCGCCGGGGATGTGGCCGGCGCGCGGATCGACGGGCTCCTCGTCGCCCCGGTACCGCGCCGCGGCCCGCGCATCGAGCAGGGTTCCCCGCGAAGGGAACTCAGCCGCCTCGTCGATGCCGACCGTGGGCATCCGGCCGCCGCGCAGGGTCACCGATCCCGGCTTCACGGCCTCCCCCGGACCGGCCGCGAGGCCATGTCCCGCCGCCGTCCACAGCGACAGCCCGCCGTCGAGCAGGCGCACGTCCCGAAGGCCCGCCCAGCGCAGCAGCCACCAGGCCCGGGCGGCGGCGAGACCCCCGGTGTCGTCGTAGACGGCGACGGTGTCGCCGTCGTCGATCCCCCACCGTCGCACGTGGTCCTGCAGCCGCACCACGTCCGGCAGGGGGTGACGGCCGCGCTCGGGCGATCCCGGATCGGCGAGCTCGGTCTCGAGGTCGACGTACACCGCTCCGGGGATGTGCCCCTCGTGGTAGCGGTCCTCGCCGTTCGGGTCGTCGAGCGACCAGCGCACGTCCAGCAGGACCGGCGGCCTGCCCACCTCGACGAGATCGGCCAGTTCGCTCACGGTCATCAGCACGGGATTCGCAACCATGGCTCCGATCCTGGCACGCCCGCACGGAGGGCGCCGCGCGACGGGCGGGCTGGTCGTACCTCGCGCCGGCCCTGTGCTCGACCGGGCTCGCGACGGTCGTGCGATGGCACCGGACGGGGTGGTCGAGGCGGTGGCCGGATCGGCCCTGCTCGCGACGCTCGGCGAGGCCCTGGCCTCGGTCTGCGCGACGCGCCGGAGCGGGAAGCGGCGGTCGTGACGTTCCTGGTCGCGGCGTCCGGATCGACCCTGTTCGGTATCGGATCGGCATTCTGGGCGTTGATGGTCGGACTTGCCGTCCGCGTGGGACTATCGTCAGGACGGTGACGAACCGCCAGCCGACGACGCCCGCCGCCGACCCACCCGTTCCCGCCCGGTTCCCGGTCCTCTGGCCGATGCAGACCCGGTGGGCGGACAACGACCACTACGGCCACGTCAACAACGTCACCTACTACTCGTACTTCGACTCCGCGGTCAACGGATGGCTGATGGCCACGACCGGGGTCGACATCCGGGAGCTGGACGCGATCGGCGTGGTCGCGGAGACGTCGTGCCGGTATCTGGCGGAGCTGTCGTTCCCGGACCGGCTGCGCGTCGGCCTGGCGGTGGAGCGGCTGGGAACCCGCAGCGTCACCTATTCGCTGGCCATCTTCCGGGAGGACGGCGAAGGCGGGCTGCAGCCGGCGGCGACCGGGCGTTTCGTGCACGTGTACGTCGACGCCCGCACGCGACGTCCCGTGGCGATCCCCAAGGAGATCAAGAAGGCGGTCGCCCAGCTGGTGACGCCCCCGGCGGAATAGCTCCCGCCCACCAAGCATCCGCTTGGCATTGTATTCATCTACCGGATTACACTCCGGGGCATCCGCACGTCCCCGAGAGAGAGTGATCCGAAGATGCGCGATGCTGTCATCGTCGAAGCCGTCCGTACCCCCATCGGCAAGCGGGGCGGCGGCCTGTCCGGCGTCCACGCCGTCGAGCTGTCCGCCCACGTCCTGCGCACCCTTGCCGAACGCACCGGCATCGACCCGGCGCTCGTCGACGACGTGCACTGGGGCACCGTGCAATCCGTCGGCATGCAGTCCGGCAACATCGGCCGCATGGCCGTGCTCGGGGCGGGCTGGCCGGAATCGGTGCCCGGCTTCACCATCGATCGGCAGTGCGGCTCGTCGCAGCAGGCCGTCTCGACGGCGGCCGCGGCGGTGATCTCCGGCCAGGCCGATTTCGTCGTCGCCGGCGGCGTCGAGATCATGTCGGCGATCCCGCTGGGTTCCTCCGCTCCCGAGGGCACCGGGCAGATGGGCGGCCCGGCCCGCGAGCGGTACGCCGACGAGCTCACCGCGCCCGGCTTCCACGGCCGCTTCAACCAGGGTGTGGGCGCCGAGATCATCGCCGAGCAGTGGGGCATCTCCCGCACCGAGCTCGACGAGTACTCCGTCCGGTCGCACGAGCGGGCCGCCCGCGCGCAGGACGAGGGGCTGTTCACGGACGAGATCGCACCGTACACCCGGGCGGACGGCACCGTGATCGCCTCGGACGAGGGCATCCGGCGCGGCTCCACCGTCGAGAAGCTCGCGGGCCTCGAGGCCCCGTTCCGGGAGAACGGCGTGGTCACCGCCGGCAACGCGTCCCAGATCTCCGACGGCGCCTCCGGGCTGCTGATCACCACCTCGGAGAAGGCGAAGGCGCTGGGCCTGACCCCGCTCGCGCGCGTGCACACCGCCGTGGTCACCGGCGACGATCCGGTCAAGATGCTCACCGGCCCGATCCCGGCCACCGCCCTGGCGCTGAAGCGGTCGGGACTGTCACTCGACGACATCGACGCGTTCGAGGTCAACGAGGCATTCGCCTCCGTACCGCTGTCGTGGCAACGCGAGACGGGCGCGCCGCTCGAGAAGCTGAACCCCCTCGGCGGCGCCATCGCGCTCGGCCACCCCCTCGGCGCGTCGGGCGGTCGCCTGGCCGCGACGTTGATCCATCACCTGCGCCGCACGGGTGGCCGCTACGGCCTGCAGACGATGTGCGAGGGCGGCGGCACCGCCAACGCCACGATCTACGAGATCCTCTAGTCCGCGGTGGTGCCTTCCGGGACCCGGACCCGGAAGGCACAGCCCCGGAAGGCACACCTCATCGCTGCGCCAGCCGCTCGAGCAGCGGCGTCGTGCGCGGACCCACCAGTTCGCGCATCACCAGCGCCATGTTGGTGCGCTCGACACCGGGGATCTCGAGGATCTGCCCGGCCAGCCGGTAGAGATCCTCGGCGTCGCGCGCGACCACCTTCACCGACAGGTCCGTCTGCCCCGTCATGCCGTACACCTCGGTGACCTCCGGGATCTGCGCCAGGGCCGCGACGACCGAATCGAGCCGGTGCTGATCGACCCGGGTGGCGACGAACGCCGCCAGCGGATAGCCGAGAGCCCGCGGATCCACCCGCCGCTCGAACGACCCGAGGACCCCCTCCACATCCCATCGCGCGAGCCGCGCCTGCACCGTGTTCCGGGACAACCCCAGACGCTGGGACAGCTCCACCCCGGTCGCCCGCGGGGTCCGCGCCAACTCGAGCAGCAGCCGGGCGTCGGTGGCATCGAGACTGGTCATATTTCGCAGTATGACAGCGCCGGGACCCCCGAAACCGTGCTTCCTGCACACTCGCGCATCGGCCGATTGCGCACCTGCACCCCGCGTGGATCATGTGAGGTACAACACAGGTTCGCCGGCCCGCCTCACGAGGGCGACCGGTCCCGCCATAGCGAGGTGGTGCACGGTGGTCGACAAGATTGCCTATCCGGTCCAGCTGATCCAGCCCGACGGACGACGGGTCTACAACCCCGAGTACTCCGCGCTCGTCGCCGACGTCGGACCCGAGGAACTCCGCGCCCTCTACCGCGACATGGTCGTCGTCCGCCGCCTCGACGCCGAGGCCACCGCGCTGCAGCGGCAGGGCGAACTCGGACTGTGGGCGCCGCTGCTCGGTCAGGAGGCCGCCCAGGTCGGCTCCGCGCACGCCCTCCACCGCGACGACTACGTGTTCACCAGCTACCGCGAGCACGGGGTGGCCTGGTGCCGCGGCGTCGACCCCGCCGACATGACCCGGCTGTGGCGCGGGTGCGCCCACTCCGGCTGGGACCCGGCCGCGGTCAACATGACCAATCCCGCCATCGTCGTCGGCTCCCAGGGCCTGCACGCCACCGGATACGCGATGGGCGCCCATTTCGACGGCGCCGAGATCGCCACCGTCGTCTACTTCGGCGACGGGGCGACCAGCCAGGGCGACATCGCCGAGGCCCTCGGCTTCGCCGTCGCGTGGGGCGTCGGCGTGGTCTTCTTCTGCCAGAACAACCACTGGGCGATCAGCCACCCGGTCCGGTCGCAGAGTCCCGTCCCGATCGCGCAGCGCGCCGCCGGCTACGGGATGCCGGCCGTACAGGTCGACGGCAACGACGCGCTCGCGGTGCTCGCCGTCACCCGCCGGGCCACCCGGCACGCGCGGGAGGGCAGCGGTCCGTCGTTCGTCGAGGCCATCACCTACCGGATGGGCCCGCACACCACCTCCGACGACCCCACCCGCTACCGCACCCCCGCCGAGACCGAACTGTGGAAGGCCCGGGACCCGATCGACCGGCTCCACCGGCTGCTCCGGCGGGAAGGACACGCCGGCGACGAGTTCTTCGACGAGGTCGGCGCCGCCGCCGACGAGGCCGCGGCCCGGCTACGCGCCGGCACCCTCGGCGCCCCGAACCCCGAGCCGCTGAGCATGTTCGACCACGTCTACGCCACCGACCATCCGATGATCGCCGAGGAACGAACCCGCTACCGCGACTACCTCGCCGATTTCGAGAACGCGACCCACGAGGAGGCGCTGTCATGACCACCACCACGCTGGCCCTCGGGGCCGCCCTCGGCGCCGGGCTGCGCCGGGCCCTCGAACACGACCGCAAGGTGGTGATCATGGGCGAGGACGTCGGCCGGCTCGGCGGGGTCTTCCGGGTCACCGACACGTTGCAGAAGGACTTCGGCGACAACCGCGTCATCGACACACCACTCGCCGAATCCGGCATCGTGGGAACGGCTTTCGGCATGGCACTGCGCGGCTACCGGCCGGTGTGCGAGATCCAGTTCGACGGCTTCGTCTACCCCGCGTTCGACCAGATCGTCTCGCAGGTCGCCAAGATCCACTACCGCACCGCCGGGAGGGTCACCGCACCCCTGACCATCCGCATCCCCTACGGCGGCGGGATCGGTGCGGTGGAACATCATTCGGAGTCACCCGAGGCGTACTTCACGCACACCGCCGGACTGCGGGTCGTCAGCCCGAGTCATCCAGCCGACGCCTACACGATGATCCAGCAGGCCATCGCGCTCGACGACCCGGTGATCTTCCTCGAGCCCAAACGCCGGTACTGGGACCGCGGCGAGGTCGACCTCGACGCCGAGCCCGACCTCCCCCTCGACAAGGCCCGCGTCGCCCGGCCCGGAACGGACGTCACCGTCGTGACATTCGGGTCGATGGTGGCCACCGCGCTGCACGCCGCGCAGATCGCCGACACCGAGGGGCACTCGGTCGAGGTGATCGACCTGCGGTCCCTCTCGCCCATCGACTTCGGCACCGTCGAGGCGTCGGTCCGGCGCACGGGACGGCTGGTCGTGGTGCAGGAGGCACCGCTGTTCTGCGGCATCGGCGCCGAGATCGCCGCCCAGCTCGCGGAGCGCTGCTTCTACCAGCTCGAGGCGCCGGTGCTGCGCGTCGGCGGCTTCGACATCCCCTATCCCCCGGCGAAACTCGAGGCGCACCACCTGCCCGACCCGGACCGCATCCTCGACGCCGTCGACCGCAGCCTCGCGGCGTGAGGAGCCGGACATGGAACCGGGCATGAGCGAACACGGCGCCGCGGTGACCGAACACAGCGAGGTGTTCCGGCTGCCGGACCTCGGAGAGGGCCTGACCGAGGCGGAACTGGTGTCGTGGACCGTCGCCGTCGGCGACCGGGTCGAGCTCAACCAGGTGATCGCCGAGGTCGAAACCGCCAAGGCGACGGTGGAACTGCCCTCCCCGTACGCGGGAACGGTCGCCGAACTGCTCGCCGAGCCGGGTGCCGGCGTGCCCGTCGGGGCGCCACTGATCCGCATCGCGGTGTCGGTCGCGGCGGGCACCGCGCCCGCCCCGAACGGTGGCGGCGACGCACCCGTGCAGGTGCTCGTCGGCTACGGGCCGGGCGCCGCGCCGGTGAGCCGGCGCGCGGCCCGCGCCGCAGCGGCGGCACCGCCCCCGGCGCAGGCACCCACACCGCCGGGCGAGCGGCACCGCCCCGACGCGAAACCGTCGGCGCGCCGCGAGGCCCGGCTCCTCGGCGTGGATCTCACCGACGTGACGGGAACCGGCACGAACGGGGCGATCATCGTCCCGGACGTCCGACGCGCCGCGGAGGAACGCGGATCCGCTACGGCGGCGACAGGATCGGCTCGCGAGACCCGGACGCCGATCCACGGGATCCGCAGACGTACCGCCGCCGCGGTGGCGCGCAGTGCCTTCACCGCCCCGCACGTGACCGTGTTCCTCACCTGCGACGTCACCGCCACGGTCGACCTCGTCGCCCGGCTGCGCGGCGCGGCCGCCTTCGAAGGCCGTCACCCGACGGTGCTCACCGTGGTGGCCAAGGCGCTGTTACGGGTGCTCGCGCACCAGCCCGTCCTCAACGCGGCGTGGGACGAGGAGCATCAGGAGATCGTCACCCGCCACTACGTCAACCTGGGCATCGCGACCGCCACCGACTCGGGCCTGATGGTGCCGGTGATCCGCGACGCCGACCGCATGTCGCTGCCGGACCTCGCCGGCGCCATCGCCCACGCCGCGCAGACCGCCCGCTCCGGCCGCGCCACCCCGGCCGACCTGACCGGCGGCACGGTCTCGATCACCAACGTCGGCGTGTTCGGCGTCGACACCGGCACCCCCATCCTCAATCCCGGGGAGACGGCGATCCTCGCGCTCGGTGCCGTCGGCCCGCGACCGTGGGTGGTCGACGGGGAACTCGCCGTCCGGCAGGTCACGACACTGTCGCTGTCGTTCGACCACCGACTCGTCGACGGCGAGCAGGCAGCGCGGGCGCTGGCCGAGATCGGGGCGATCCTCACCGACCCGGTGCCGGACCTGCTCGCCGGTATCTGACGGGCGGTAGCGTCGGGACACGTGACCGCTCAGGATCTTCGCCGCGCCCGCGCGGCCGTGTTCGCCACCTTCGGCGTCAACGGGTTCCTGCTCGCGATGTGGGTGGTGCACATCCCCGCGATCGAGGAGCGCGTCGGCATCGACCACGCCACGCTGGGTTCCCTGCTGCTGGTCCTCGCGGCCGGGGCGATCGCCGGGATGCAGGCCACCGGTCCGCTCGCCGACCGGTTCGGCAGCGACCGCACCACCGTTGCCGCGGCGGTCCTGCTGTCGGCGGCGACCATCGGCCCCGGCCTGGCCGGCGCGGCGTGGCAGCTGGGCGTGGCGCTCGCGGTGTTCGGCTTCGCGAACGGCGCCCTGGACGTGTCGATGAACTCGCAGGCCGTGGCGGTCGAGCAACGCTACCGGCGGCCGATCATGGCCGCGTTCCACGGCCTGTTCTCGGTCGGCGGAGTCGCCGGGTCGCTGGTCGGGGCGGCCACCCTGGCTACGGGGCTCGCCCCGGCTGTCGCCCTCGGCGGCGCCGGCGTCGTCGGTGTGCTCGTCGTCGCGGTCTCGGCGCCGCACCTGGTGCGGGTGCCCCGGGTCGAGCACCCGCGCGAGGCCGGCCCGCGCGGCGGATACTCCCGCCGGGTGCTGCTGCTCGGCGGGCTCGCGTTCATGCTGATGCTCAGCGAGGGCGTCGCCAACGACTGGAGCGCCCTGCAGGTCAAGGAACACCTGGGCAGCCCGGATGCGGTCGCGGCGCTGGCCTTCGGCGCGTTCTCCACGACGATGACGCTCGGCCGCTTCGTCGCGGACCGAGTCAGCGCCCGCATCGGTGCCGTGGCCGTGGTCCGGTACGGCACGCTGCTGGCGGGGGCCGGGATGGGCACGGTCGTCGCGTCCTCGTGGCTGCCCACGACCCTCGCCGGATGGGCGCTGTTCGGGCTGGGTCTGTCCGGTGCCGTGCCGCAGATCTTCAGCGCAGCCGGGAACATCGACGCCGGCGCCCCGGGACGCAACATGTCCCGCGTCGTCGGCATGGGATACATCGGGTTCCTGGCGGGACCCGCCACCATCGGCTGGCTCTCGGAGGCGACGTCGCTCACCGCGGCGATGGCGGTGCCGTTGGCATGCGTGCTCGCCGCCGCAGCACTCGCCGGCGCCGTCGGTGAGCGGACCCGTCGCACGCTTGCGCGCGTGGACGGCCGCTAGCGCGGGAGGACGGTCAGGACCCGCACGACGTGGTCGCGGAACTCGCGCATGTAGTTGCGGAGGAAGTCCTCGGTGCCCGAGTTGTGGACGGTGCCGTCGTCCCCGAAGACCTCCGGCGTGTAATGGATGTATGCCTCGGGCGACGTCATCTGCCGGGCGTTGCAGAAGCTGAGCACGGCGCGCAGGCTCTGCTGGCCCACGGCGGTGCCGATCGCGCCGATGGAGGCGCCGATCACGGCGGCCGGGATGTGATCGAACGAGTTCTGCCCCCAGGGGCGCGACGCCCAGTCGATGGCGTTCTTCAGCGCCCCGGGAATCGACCGATTGTACTCGGGTGAGACGAACAGCACCGCATCCACAGCGGCGATCGCGTCCTTGAGCGCGGCCCCCTCCGGTGGGTAGTTCGCGTCGTAGTCGGGGCTGTAGAGCGGCAGGTCCCGGATGGCGATCTCGACGAATTCGAGGTCGGGCGGGGCGAGCCGGATCAGCGCCTTCGCGAGGATACGGTTGATCGAGGTGGACGACAGGCTGCCGACGAAGTAGCCGACCCTGTACGTCCTCGCGGTCTCGGTCCCTGGATGCTCGGTCCCTGGGTGCTCGGTCACGGGACGCGTCCTTTCCGTCGATGCCACGGGCCGGGGCGCGGCCCGCCTGCCACCTCCGACGGTCGCACACGAGCGGGGCGTCCGCACGGTGTTCCGTGCGGACGCCCCGGTTCGTCGAACTCTCTACAGCGCCTTGAGTTCCTCGGTGACCTCGGAGACCATCTTCTTCGCGTCGCCGAAGAGCATGGAGGTCTGGTCGGCGGTGAACAGCGGGTTGTCGATGCCGGCGTAGCCGGAGGACATCGAGCGCTTGAGCACGATGACCGACTTGGACTGGTCGACGTTGAGGATGGGCATGCCGTAGATCGGGCTGGACGAGTCCTGCCGGGCGGCGGGGTTGGTGACGTCGTTGGCGCCGATGACGACGGTGACGTCGGTGCGGGAGAACTCGCCGTTGATGTCGTCCATCTCCTTGAGCGCCTCGTAGGGCACCTCGGCCTCGGCGAGGAGGACGTTCATGTGCCCGGGCATCCGGCCGGCGACCGGGTGGATGGCGTACTTGACCTCCACGCCCTTGTCCTCGAGCAGCGACGCCATCTCCTTGACCGCGTGCTGCGCCTGCGCCACCGCCAGGCCGTAGCCGGGCACCACGATGACCTGGTTGGCGTAGGCCATCTGGATCGCGGCATCGGAGGCGGAGGTGGCCTTGACGGTGCCACCCGCCCCGGCCGGGCCGGCGCCGGCGCCGCCGTCGCCGCCGAACGAGCCGAACACGATCGCCGGGATCGACCGGTTCATCGCCTTGGCCATCAGGTTGGTCAGGATCGAACCCGACGCACCGACGATCATGCCGGCGACGATCATCGCCTGGTTGTTCAGCGCCAGACCCGCGGCCGCGGCGGACAGGCCGGTCAGGGCGTTGAGCAGCGAGATCACCACGGGCATGTCGGCGCCGCCGATCGGCAGCACCACGAACAGGCCCATCAGCCCGGCCACGACGAGCAGCGCCACGATCCAGATCGCCGAGGTGGGCTCGTTCGCCGGATCGGCCGCGAGTCCGATGTACACGGCGAGCGCGATCGCCGCGAGCGCGAGCACGATGTTCGCCAGCTGGAAGGCCTTGGCCGCGCCGACGAGGCGGCGTTCGAGGTTCTTGTTCAGCAGCTCCTGCAGCTTGGCGAACGCCACCAGCGAACCCCAG